>VAYL01000264.1:560-1230 GCA_005884305.1 Actinomycetota bacterium | reverse complement strand
GGAAACATCGACCAGGACGCGAGGCCGAATGGAGATCCGGCGCCACGCCTCGACGTTGTCTTCCAGCGTCAGCTCATCGCCGGCGCCGCCGGCGTAGTAGCCGTAGGGTCCCTCCTCCAGGACCGCGGCGGCGCGCTCCTCGAACTCGGCGATCGTTCGGGCTGGCTTTCCCTCGATGGCGAGGAATCTATCCCGCGGGCAGGAACTCCCGAATGGCCCCGTGGGTCTCGACCGGCCGCTCCAGCTGCGGCACGTGGCCGCACTCGAGCTCAATGTGTCGCGCCCGGGGAAGCGCGCGCTCGACGTGCTTCATGAACGCGATCGGGACCACCGTGTCCCGGCGGCCCCAGACGAACATCGTGTCGCACTCAAGCCCGCCCAGCCGGGTCCAGAACCCCTCCTCGCCGCCGGGCTCGTCCAGGTAGATGTTCCGCGCCGCCTCATAGAAGGCGGCCCGCCCGCGCGGCGTCAGGTAGACGCGGAGGAACTCGTCGACACCGGCGGCCACCCAGCCCCGATCCGCGTCTGGGATCATCCGTCGCACGATCGGCTCGGCGATGAAGCGCGGCGTCGGCTGGATCAGCCCGAGCCGCGGAAGGGGCAGCTGCAGCAACCATTTCCAGCGGCGGTCGCGCAGCCACGCCAGCGCCGGGCTCAAGAGCACCAGGCT
>VAYL01000264.1:0-531 GCA_005884305.1 Actinomycetota bacterium | reverse complement strand
CGAGCTCGAGCTCGTCCATGAGGTCCGCGACCGCCTTGGCGAAGTAAGGGGCGTCATAGGGGGCCGCGATCGGCTTGTCGGACTCGCCGGAGCCCGGGAGGTCGAGCGCGATGACGCGATACCGATCCGCGAGCGCCGCGACCGTTGGCAGGAAGGACGCCTTCGTCCCACCGAGGCCATGAATGCAGACGAGCGGCTCGCCCGTCCCGGCGCTCAGGATCGAGAGCCTCGCCTTCCTGGTCCGGACCGAGTCGAAGCGCAACCGGCCCGGCTCCGTCATGCCGCTCGTCGCCGCGAGGAAGCCGATGCCCAGGTGGAGGTTTCGCCGGACCTTCAAGCGCCTGGCGCGAAACGCGGACATCCCGCCGCGAACGTCGGTCGCGATCTCCCGCCACGCGCCGGCGTCCGCGCTCAGCAGGCAATCTGCCGCGAGCTGCCGCTCGGCGGGGCCGAGCTCGATCGAGGTACCGGCGATCCGGGCATCCCAGGCCTCATCGCCCGCCTCCAGACGGATTCGCGCCGAGACGCCCG
>VAYL01000134.1:19310-24846 GCA_005884305.1 Actinomycetota bacterium | reverse complement strand
GAAAGCGTCGCTCGACCCCTTCCTTGGGGCAATGCGTCGTATGGCCGTCAGGAGCAAAGCGCCGACGCCACAAAGCGTCCAGACAGGTGGCATCGTCGGGGTAGTCCCGCATGAACTCGATCAGCGAATACGTCGAATCCGAGGAGGCTTGACGCTTGGGATGGTTCCTGTTGTTCGCGGCCATGCCGTAAGTATAACATGTTCTGAAGGGATAAGTGTGATGGTGGTCACGCTCTTAACGCGCGCCTGATGGAGCTGCTGCGGGTCTCGCGCGAGGGTTTCCCGGCGCCGTCGGCGCGCAGCACGGCCGTCGCCCGCGCGGTGCTCCTTCGCGTGGCGGCGGGCGAGCTGGGGCCGACATTTCGCCTGCACCGCCCAGGGCGCATCCTGGCCTTCTCTAAGCAGGACGCCGCGAGCGAGGGCTTCGGCGACGCGGTCCGGGCCGCCCGAGCCGCCGGATTTACGCCGGTCATCCGGCTCGCCGGAGGGCGCGCCGCCGTGTATCACGAGAAGACCCTCGCCCTCTCCTGGGCGGTCGCGGACCGGCGCCCGTCCGCGCACACCGATGCCCGCTTTCGCGAGCTCGCGGAATTGCTCCGCGACGCGCTGTCCGACCTGGGAGTCGAAGCCCGCGTCGGGGAGATACCCGGTGAGTACTGCCCGGGAGCCTGGAGCGTCAACGCCCGGGGCGCGACGAAGCTCGCGGGCACGGGCCAGCGGCTGATCGCCGGCGCGGCTCACCGCGGTGCGGTGATAGTGGCCGGCGGCAGCGCGGTCGTGCGCGAGGCGCTGGTTCCGATCTACGAGGCGCTCGGCCTGGACTGGGATCCCGCGACAGCCGGGAGCGTCGAGGATGAGGTCCCCGGGGCGAGCCTGAGTCAGGTGGAGGAGGCGATCATCGCGAGGCTCGCCGAGCGCTACGAGCTCAGCGACGCGCGCATCGACCCAGAGACGCTCGCCCTCGCCGAGCGCCTAGAGTCCGATCACATAGTCCCAACGGCAACGGCACCAGCCAGTTTCGAGGGCTGACGCCCCTCACCGGATGCATATGAGACTGCTCGCCTTCAGCGACCTCCACGTCGACATCGATCAGGCGGCGCGCCTGGCGGACGCGAGCGCCGATGCCGATGTCGTCCTCGGAGTCGGCGACTTCGCCTCGGTTCACTCAGGCCTGGAGGAGACCCTCGGGGCGCTACGCCCAATCGCGAAGCCGACCGTGCTCGTGCCCTGAAACAACGAGACCGAGGACGCGCTGCGCGAGGCGTGCGAGGGCTGGGCAAAAGCGATCGTCCTGCACGGTGAAAGCGCCGACGTCGATGGCGTCGTGTTCTTCGGACTCGGCGCGGGCATCCCCGTCACCCCCTGGGACTGGAGCTTCGACCTGACCGAGGAGGAGGCCGCGAAGAAGCTCGCCGGCTGCCCCGAGGGCTGCGTGCTTGCGGTCCATTCACCTCCCCGAGGCCACGTCGACACCTCGAGCGCGGGGGAGCACCTCGGCAGCGAGGCCGTGCTGGCGGCGATCACGGCCAAGCGACCACGCCTAGCGCTATGCGGTCACATCCACGAGGCATGGGGCGAGCGCTCGCGGATCGGCTCGACCGAAGTGATCAACCTGGGGCCGGAGGGCGTAACGCTGGACCTCTGAGCCGAGGAACTGAGAAGAGCCCCCGGTCGCGTCGGGACTAAGGCCGCGAGCCCGGGAGCTCTCTCAGTGACTGGCACTGCTGAACTACTGGTACTGGCACATGTGAGCGATCCATGCTCACGAGGACGCGATTTTCGCCCCAGATCGGCCTCAGCACCATCCTTCGATCGGCCGTTTTTGCGGCTGGGAGCCCGCCCCACCGATCGGACGATGCAGGGCTCCACCGATCGGATGACGCCGACGGATCGATCGGATGACATAAGTGCGCGGCGCGCGCCTACGCGGGCGCCAGGAGAGTCATGCCGCGCTGGGAGTCGAGCTCGAAATGCATCACGAACACGCCGTCATGGCTGACCGACCATCGGTCGGCCAAGCGCTCGACGAGCTTGAGGCGCCACGGGCTCAGCATGCTGCGCTCGAGCTCGACGAGACCGCCCTCGGACCGGTATGTGGTGAAGTCCGGATCGCACAGCTCGACGCTCACCCGGTGCGGCTCGGCCAGCAGCTCGAGGTCGAACGGTGCCGATGTCGGCGCGCCGGGGCGATCGGTGCCGCTTGTCAGGGCACCAACCAGCACGGCGACCTGCTCGAGCACCACCGGATCCCCGTCCGCGATCACCTCCGCGAGGGCATCCCTCACGTGCGTCACCGACGTGGGGCCGGCCGGAATCGACAGCGACAGCCTGGCCTCCGATGGGCCTGCCGCGTCCGTTTGTGACGCGTTCATCGACAACACCTGGCCGATCACTTCGTCGGAATCCTTCCGTGCCTTCAGCTCTACGCTCCCGTGGGTCTGCCCCCTCGAATCCATACTGACCCCTGATCCGCCGCCTGACCATCGTCCACTTGAACGGTTGTGGGGTTGAGGAGGCACCCACCGATCGGCGGATGGGGCGGTAGACGATCGGGGGACCCGGAATCAGGCGCGGCGCGCGGTCGCCTGCTGCCCGATCGGAATCGACGCCCGAACGACGGTGCCGTGACCCACCGTGCTCACGACCTCGCCGTCGCCGCCGATCGCCTTCATGCGCTGAACGGTCGACGCGAGACCGATGTGTCCCTCGCGAAGCGCCTTCTCCTGGCGTCCCGGCGGTATGCCCCTCCCGTCATCGGCCACCTCGAGCGAGATCCGGTCGCCCTCGCGCTCGACGCTGACGGAGCACCGAGATGCGTCGGCGTGCTTGGCGACGTTCGTGACGAGCTCCCGCGCCGCCGAGAGCACTAGCTCGTCCTCGACCCCGGACGCCTCCGGCTCGACCCGGACGGTGTAGCGAAAGCCGCCGCGGGTCGCGTGCTGGCGGACGATCGCGCTCAGCGCGGCCTGCAGGTCGCCCTGCTGGTGGGTTACCGGATGAAGCGCCGCGACCGCCTCCCGGATCTGCTCGATGGTTCCCTCCAGCGCCCGCTGGGCACGCGCGGCCCCCTCCGGCCCCGGCGACTCGATCAGATCCTGGCGGGCAGCGAGCAGGCTCTGGAGCGCGTCGTCGTGCAGCACCTCCGCGATGCGCTGACGGGTGCGCTCCTCCGCCAGCATCAGCTGCGAGACGAGCTCGCCGCGCGCCTGCGCCAGGTCCGCGATCGCCCGGCTCTGCTTGAGCGCGCGCTCCTCGGTGCGCCGCAGGTCGGTGACGTCGCGGATGTAGCGGGCGATGGCCATCTCCAGGGGAAGCGTCGTGCCGTCCTTGCGTTTGGCGACGAGCTCGAACGGGCGATCGGATCCCCTGCCCGAGCCGTCGGTCAGGCGCGATCCGATCTCACGCCGGTATTGCTCGCGAAGGTCGAGTGGGGCGATGAGGTCGATGAGCTCGGTGCCGATCGCCTCCTCCGACGTGTACCCGAACGCCCGCTCCGCGGCGACGTTGAGCTGGAGGACCCGTCCCCTCTCGTCGATGGCGACCACGGGGTCGAGCGCCCCATCGAGTATCGCCGCCTTGAGTCGCTCCGATTCCTCGCTCACCGCGAGGTCCTACTCAAGGAAACCCCGCCGCATGCCCTCCGCGACCGCCGCCGCGCGGTCCGCCACACCGAGCTTCTCGTAGATCGCCTGAAGGTGCGACTTGACGGTCGCCGGGCTCAGGTGAATTCGCTCCGCGATCTCGGGGGCTGAGTGGCCACCCGCCACCAGCTTAAGCACCTCCCGCTCACGCGAGGTGAGGACCGGCCCGCGCTGCCCGCGCTCGCGTTCATATAGCTCGCTGGCGAGCCCGGTCTGCACCTCAGGCGCAAAGGCGGTGCCGCCGTCGGCGACGGCCACGATCCCATCGCAGATCTCCTGCCGGGCCGCCTGCTTGGAGAGGTAGCCCTTGGCCCCGGCGGCGACGGCCCTGTAAGCGAGATCGCTGTCGAGGTGTGCAGAGAGCAGGAGGACCTGAGTCTCCGTTGTGTCTCGCCGGATTGCGCCGAGCACCTCGAGCCCGTCCAAGCCCGGCATGCGGATGTCGATCAACGCGACGTCGGGGTTGGCCTCGCCGATGGCCGCCAACGCATCCCGGCCGTTGCTCGCCTCTCCCACCAGCTCGAGATCGGGACGCTCGCTTATCGCCCGGACCATGCCGTCGCGGTAGACAGGGTGGTCGTCGGCGACGAATACCCGTACGCGCTCCGACCTCCGCGAGCTCAAGCCGCCGCTCCGGTCACGCGACGTTCAGCCACCCAAACCCGCGGACTACTCATTTCGCTGGCAGGCTAAACCAATGCCTCTCGAGGGGGCGAACAGAACCGGGCGCCGCACGACAACCTGGAGAAAGAAGTGGGAGCGCCGCGCCTAGGGATGGACTGGCGCGGCGCCCCCGGGTCAACCGCTTCGCTGGGCAGCTCGCTGATCCAGCTTCTGCGATCGGCCAGTGCGGAGGATGGCTGGGCGCATCCTCGCCAGACGCGGGCCCCGGCGCAATCCTCCGGTCGGAGGCTTTCGTGGATGAACCGCGACCCTGCGATCGGTGGGTGGCAGGATCCTCCGATCGGATGATCCGAAGCCGCTCGCGAACTCAGAGGACGTGGGCGGGACCGTCCGGCCGGCACTCACGCTTCATCTCGTAGAGCCGGCTGTCGGCCGTCTCCAGGAGCATCGCGCGCTCGGGTCCATCATTCGGCCAGACTGTGATGCCATAGCAGCAGTCGAGCTCCTCCGGCATCGCGGCGAGCGCAGCGCGCGCCCTGGCCGCCGCCGCCGCGGCTGCTTCCTCGTCGCTCTCGGGAAGGATGTAGGCGAACTCATCCCCGCCGACGCGGAACACGAGATCGGACGAGCGGCACGTGCGGGCGAAGGCGGCGCCGGCCTCCTTCAGGACCCGATCCCCCTCGGCGTGACCGTGCGAGTCGTTCACCACCTTGAAGCGGTTGAGGTCGAAAAGCACGACGCTGAACCGGCCGCCATAGCGCTTGCAGCGCTCGAGTTCCCGCGTGAGCGCCTCGTGGAACTCGCGCAGGTTCAGGAGGCCGGTGAGGTGATCGCGGCTCGCCAGCTCCTCCACCTCCTGGTACATCCGAGCGTTGGCCAGCGCGACTGCGGCCAGGGCTGCATAGGACTGGATCATGTCGATGTCGCGAGGCAGGAACGTCCGGGGCTGGGTCGCCAGCGCCACGAGGACACCAAGCCGGCTGCCTCGGAAGACCAGCGGCGCGGCGCAGATCGACCCAAATGCGGGCTCGACCCCGCCGGCGAGCCGTGCGAGCCCTGGCACCGCCAGGACATCGTCCACGGTGACAGGTTGCTCGCCACGTGCCATGTTGCCCTGCGCCCAGGACTCGAGGATCGACACGGCCGAGAGCGGGAGGCTCGTGTGGCTCTGGCACCGCGGCCCCTCGCCGTCGTCGACCATGAGCGCGAATTCCTTGCCGACTACCGCAGCCTGCGCGTTGTGCGTGATCTTCGACAGCACCTCGTCGAGC
>VAYL01000134.1:7037-19304 GCA_005884305.1 Actinomycetota bacterium | reverse complement strand
AGCGAGGCGACGAGGCGGTCGGCGAGATCGGACTGCTCACGCGCGTCCGCCTCGAGCTGGCGGCGCACGACGCGCGCCTGCCGGGCGGCCCGCATGGCGGCGGCCACCGCCGACACGCCGGCCACCCCGGCACCCACCGGCAGCAGGGCAGGGTCGAATAGCGCCGTTGCCGCAATCGCTCCGCCGCCCACGGCGGCGGCGCCCAGGGCGAAGCGGATCTCATTGCTGCCGCTTTCCCAGCGAAGCGAGTAGATGCAAGCCGGACCGCCGGTGCAGCCGCAGATGTGGTGCTCCACGTGCGCGGGTCCCAGGCCGAAGAGCTCGGGCACCCGCGCCAGCATGCCGCGGTTGTACTGGCAGTCGAGGTCGTGGTAGCGCCGCGCCGGCGTGAGGTCCGTATAGCTGATCACCGCGTGCCGCGACCCCACGTCGAGCAGTTCCATGGAGTGACTCCCACTGAACTTCGCGTTCGCCCGGACGATGTTCTGATAGACGAGCCGCGGCGACCCGAGCGCTCGCAGCGCCAGCTTGAGGCCGCCGCCGACCTTCAGCGTAAGGGCCTGGGCCGACACGCTCAGCATGACGTTGGGATCCCCCAGGACCTCCGAGGCCGCCTCGAACAGGGCGATCTTCTCGGCGTAGGAGAACCAGTAGTTCTCGTCGAGAAGGTCCTCTCGCCGATCGCTCATTTCGGACCGCTCGAGCACGCGGTCCACCCCGTCAGCTCCGGCGACCCCTTCTACGTAGAGCAGCACTAGGCGCGATGTGATGCCGTTCGTTTCCCGCCGTACGTCGGTGGTCAAGGGAACGGCACTCAATTCGGTTGGATTGGCTTGAAGGCGCGCCACTCTCGCCTCGCCCGGCGGTCGCTTATTCCAATCTGCCATCGGTCAAGTTGGGCGGGTGCTTGAGCCGCTTTTGACCATGTCTCCCCGGCTGGTCAGCCAGCCTCGCCTGAGGGCTGGATCGAGCGTCCAGCGCGAGGCTCCAAGGGCGTCCGTCAGGCGTTCAGGTCCGCGATCGCGGCCATCGCCGCGTTGCGCCCGTTGAGGGCGATGACGGACCCCGCCGGATGCGTCGCGGCGCCGCACAGGTAGAGCCCATCCACCCCGGTCCGGTGGTCGAGACGCCGGTCCCACATCTGGTCGGGGAGCGCCTCGCCCTGGAAGATGTGCCCACCCGTGAGCCCGGTGCGCCGCTCGACGTCAGGCGGTCCCAGCACCTCCATCGCCTCGACGCATCCGCGGACGTCGGGCGCGTAGGCCGCGATTGCATCCAGGACCAGCTCGCCGATCTCGGCGCGGCGTGTCTCCCAATCGCCGTCCGCGAGCTCGTACGGCGCGTACTGCGCGAACACGCTCATCACGTGCTTGCCGGGCGGTGCGATCGAGGTGTCGTATGCCGTCTGAAAGTAGAGCTCGGCGTAGCCGATCCGGGGCTCGCCGGCCCGCGCCGCCTCGACCGCCTCGTGAGCCGCGTCCGGCCCCTGGGTCACGGACACCATCCCTCGATGCGGTTCCACCTCGGTCGTGGCGGTGAACGCTGGCAGCCGGCTCAGGGCGGCGTTCACCTTGACCACGGGAGACTCGGTTCGCCAACCAGCCACGCGCTCGGAGAGCTCGGTGGGGACGTCGCCGGGCGGAAGCATCGCCACCGTCCGCTTCGGGTCCGCGTTGGAGACCACCACCCGGGCTCGGATCACCCCTCCGCCTTCGGTCTCCACCCCGACCCCCGGAAGGATCCGCACCACCGCCACGCCGGCCGCGAGCACCGCGCCCGCGTCGGCGGCCGCCTGCGCGATCGCGAACGACACGCGCCCCATGCCGCCGTGGACGTAGCCCCAGACCGCGCCGTGGCCGAGCAGGTCGCCCTGATGGTGCATGAGCTTGACCGACGCCGTGCCTGGATCCCGTGGCCCGGCGAACGTCCCGATGACGCCCTGCCCGAACAGGGCATGCACGAGCCGCTCGTCGGCGATGTAGCGACCGAGCACATCGGCGATGGACGCCTCGAAGAGCACCGAGATCAGCTCCTCGTCGTGCCCGAGCACCTCCTCGAGATCCGATCGGCTCGGCGAGGACCCGAGCCAGGTGTCGCCTCGAGGGCCGTTGCGAAGGAGCCGCCGCAACCGCGCGAACACCTCCTCGTACGCCCGGAGACCTCGCACGTCGGCCTCGGCGAACCCATTGGCGCGCAGATGCTCGGCGGTGCGCTCCGACTCGCAGAAGATGGCGATCGATCCACCGTCGGGAAGTGGGCACCAGAGGTTGGGGTCGCAGATCGATACCCGAAATCCGCGCCGCTCGAGCTCGAGCTCGCGGATGACGAGTGGGTCGAGAAGACCGACGACGTACGCGCACGGGCTGATCAGATAGCGGTCATCCTCGAAGGGCTGGTCGAGCGTGCATGCGCCGCCAAGCCGCTCCCGGGCCTCGAGCACCAGGACGCTCCTGCCGGCCCGCGCCAGATACGCGGCCGCGGTCAGCCCGTTGTGTCCGCCGCCAACCACGACGGCGTCCCAATCCTTCGCGGCCAGCGCCGACATCGGCTCGGGAAGGCCGACACGACCCAGCACCGGGTTCACGTCGATCACGCCGCCAGGCTAGATGACGGGCCCGCGCCCGCACGAATAATCCGAATCCGCCACCATCACTTGCCGTGGACGAGAGCAAGTCCCCAGAGCCGGAGGACGGACGTACTCGGCGGATTCGCGAGACCGCGCGCAACGTCGATTCGCGACCGCAGCTGGTCGCGACCGCCAAGTTCATCCGCCGCTTGATCCCGGGCGACGACCGCTACGGCGACGCACTGTCAACGAGCGGCCGGCGCATGCCCGAGCGAATCGGGCGCCTGGTCTCGGAGGCTCAAACCGAGCGGCCGAGCGCCGCACGCGAGCTGGGCCTGGGCGCCCTTCAGGCGTGGCAGGCGCTCTCCGAAGCCCAGGGTCGAGGTCGGGGGACGCTGGACGTCGCGATTCTGTTCACCGACCTCGTGAAGTTCTCGCCGTGGGCCCTCGAGGCCGGGGACGAGGCCGCCCTCGAGCTCCTCCGCCAGGTCGCGAGCGCCGAGGACGAGGCGATCGCGAATCACGGCGGCAGCCTCGTCAAGCGGCTCGGCGACGGGTCGATGTCGGTCTTCGGCAGCGTCGAGGACGCGGTGGGGGCAGCGTTCGAGACCCATGGAGGGGCGGCTCGGATCGAGGTGGCCGGGTACAGGCCGACGCTTCGCACAGGCGTCCACGTCGGCCGGCCGCGCAGGGTGGGAGGCGACTATCTCGGGGTGGACGTCAACATCGCGGCGAGGGTCGGGGAGGCCGCGAAGGGCGGCGAGGTACTCATCTCAGATCCCGCCTATGCCGCGCTCGACGAAGAGCGCTTCAGCTTCGGCCGCAAGCGGCGGCTGCGGGAGTCCGGCGCCCCGCGAGATCTGTCAGTGCGGGCGGTCAAGCCCGCGGCGGGCTAACGCCCAGCTACAAGTGGATCCGCCGACAAGCTGTCGTCGGGGTTCTCAAGCGGCGCGGCGCTGCCATCCGAATGGACGCCAGGCTCGCCCGGATGCGGCTCAAGCAGCGGGTCGTCCGGGTTGCCTACGATGGCGGGATTCTCGATCGGGCTCCGGAAGCCGTCTACGGCTCCCCCGCCCTCCCCGCGCGGGCCCGTCGGATCGTCCTCCTGCGGTGCGGTTGTGAGTTCCATCTCCACCGGGCCCCATTCCCGGCTTAAGGGCCTGGAAACGCGACGAAATGGCAAATTCGACCCGCGGCGAGTGGCCAGTTATTCGGACGGATCGGGGGGTAAGGGTGAGCCTTGTGCCCGACGGATACAAGCTCGCAGCCTGAGGAGAGATATGCCAACTCTGACTGACCGTAACAGCAAGCTCGTGCAGTACCTGAACGAGGCGTACGGCAAGGAGAAGGAGCTCGAGGCGGCGCTCGAGGCGCATATCGGGATGACGACCCGCGCCGCCTACAAGAAGCGCCTCCAGCAGCACCTGGGTGAGACGAAGGATCACGCGAGACGCGTCGAACATCGCATCAAGCAGCTCGGGGGCGATCCCCAGCTGTTGCAGCGACTCGCGGGGCAGGCGACTGCGGCGGTGAAGGGGCCCCTGCACGCCCTTCGGGGCAGCGGCGACGACGAGCGGCTCTTGAAGAACGCGAAGACCGAGTACTCCGAGGAGGCCGAGGAGATCGCCACGTACTCGGCGATCGAGGCGTTCGCCGAGAGCGTGGCGGATCGCGATACCGCCAAGCTCGCCCGCGACATCAAGCGCCAGGAGGAGCGGATGGCCAATTACCTCGAGCGCCTGATCCCGCAGCTCACGAGAGCGGTCGTTCGCGCCGAGGTGCCCAGCGACCAACGCTCCAACGGGCGACCTGCCAGACGCCGTCGACCGAGCCGTCAGCAGCGGTCCCGGTCTCGCTCGTCGCGGTAGTAGGCTCGATTCGGATTGGAGCGCGCCGGAAGCGAGGCCCAGGAGCCCACCGGGAACCATCTCCCGGGTCAGGCGCCGATGATGCCGGGCGCCGTGCGCCTTCGCGTCGCCGATCTCGCTCGCATGCGCGAGTTCTACGAGCGCGCGATCGGGCTGCGCGCGCTGGACGAGGGCGAAGGGGCCTTCAGGCTGGGCGTCGACGGCACGGTGGTGGTGGAGCTCGTCTCGAGCCCCGGGGCCCCCGAGCGCCCGCCCCGAACGACGGGGCTGTTTCACCTCGCGATCCTGGTCCCCGGGCGGGCGCCGCTCGCCCGGGCCCTTACGCGGGCGGCGGGCGCCGGATGGCGGCAGTCCGGCGCCTCGGACCACCTCGTCAGCGAGGCGCTCTATCTCAACGATCCCGAGGGCAACGGCATCGAGATCTACCGCGACCGGCCACGCTCGGAGTGGCGCCATGACGGCGGCGACCTTCAGATGTCAACCCTGCCGCTCGACCTCGACGGCGTGCTGGGCGAGCTCGACGAATCCGGCGCGACCGAGGCCGGCATGGAGGCTCGGACGCGCATCGGCCACGTCCACCTGAACGTCGCGGACATCGGCGAGGCCGAGGACTTCTACGCGGGCCTGCTCGGGTTCGACGTCACGGTCCGGGGATACCCGGGCGCCCTGTTCCTCTCGAGCGGCGGCTATCACCATCACATCGGGGTGAACACCTGGGCCGGTCCCGGCGCGCGCGCTCAGCCCGCTGACTCACGCGGGCTCGTCTGGTTCGAGCTCCTGGTCGAGGACGAGGCGGCCGTCGAGGAGCTCCGTGCTCGCCTCGAGGGCGCGGGGGTCGAGGCTGAGGCGGTGGCTGGCGGTGTGCTTACGCGGGATCCCTCGGGTAACCGCATCCTCATCAGAAGTCAGGCCCATTGAGGGTCAGCCCGTCGCGCGCTCGGCGCGACGCGTCGCCGCACCGAGCGCCTCACCCCCGACGAGACGCTCGAGATGGCCGACAACTGCCCACAGCGCCCGTAGTCGCACCGCGCCCGTCCGGTCCACCGCGCTGATGCGCGACTCGTTGCACAGGGCCGCCCGGCCGTCTGACTGGGGCTCGACCCAGTGGGCGATCAGCACCCGCGCGGTTCCCGGTTCCGACCACTCGAGGAACTCGTCGGGCCCGTCGAGCCTCGGGTAGTCGCGGGTTAGGGTCCATAGGCGGCCGCAGAGCCCGGAGACGGACCAGCGGTCCCCCTCGGCCAGCACCGTGAACGGATATGAGCCCAGAAGGTCGCGGAATGACATGCGCGCGGAGGTTCCCGGGATGCGCCATCTGACCGCCCGTCCGAGAACGCGGGCGTCGGAGAGGGTCACCTCCTGCGCCGCCCGCCAAAGGTCCTCGGGTGTGACGCGGGCGGTGCGGCGATGACCGCCGCGCACCTGCGGATCCGGCAACCAGGCATCCAGGTCCATCATGGCGTTAGCAAATGTAAGCCGGCGGGTATGCTCCCCGTGGGTAACGGTGAAATGGAGCTCCTGAGAATGCGCAGCCGCATCGCGATCGCGACTTTGCTTGGAGCAGTCGTTGTCGCCGCGTTCGGAGCGAGCAGCGCTTCCGCTGCGGATCCCGCTCCGTTCGGGCACGCGTGTACCGCGCAGAACGGCGTACGGTTCTGCCCCACCTCGAGCTCGGCCCAGCGCGTGCCGACCTTCGACGGCGTCCCGCTCGACGTCGATGTGACGTTGCCCGCGCAGGGCAACGGCCCCTTTCCGACCATCGTGATGCTCCACGGCTGGGGCGGCAGCAAGACCGACTTCGAGTCCGATGACCCCAACGGCGACGGGTCGACGACCTATCACTACAACAACACGTACTACGCCCGCCACGGCTACGCCGTCCTCAACTACACGGCGCGCGGATTCGGCAACTCATGCGGCGGGGGGCCGGGCGGCGACCACTCGGGCGCATGCGGGCAGGGCTACATCCGCCTCGCGGACCAGCGCTACGAGGCGCGCGACACGCAGTACCTGCTCGGGCTGCTCGTGGACGAGGGGATCACGAGGCCGAACGCCATCGGCGTCACCGGGATCTCGTACGGCGGCGGCCAGAGCATGGAACTCGCCTTCCTGAACGACAAGATTCGAAAGCCAAACGGGGATCTCGCCCCGTGGCAGAGCCCGGATGGCACGCCGCTTCACATCGCCGCGGCCTACCCGCGCTGGCCGTGGTCGGACCTCGTCGACGCCCTCCTCCCGAACGGCCGCTTCCTGGACACCGGGATCGCCCCGGAGGGTCAGAGTCTCAACCCGGTGGGCGTCCCGATCCAGAGCTACATCTCCGGTCTCTACGCCCTGGGCCAGGCAACCGGCTACTACTGCGGCACCGCTCCCGCGTCGACGCCATGCACCGATCGCGAGTCGAACCTGCCGATGAGCTTCGCCGAGATCCAGGCGGGACAGCCGCTCAGTGCCGACGCCAAGAACGCGCTGCAGCTCACCTACGAGAACCACGATGCCTACGGGCTCAGGTTCGTCGCCGGACACCCCCGGCCCGCGCCGCTTCTGATCGAGAACGGCTGGACCGACGACCTGTTCCCGCCCGAGCAGGCGCTCCGCGCGTACAACTACCTGCGTTCCGCGTACAGCAACTTCCCGGTCAGCCTGCAGTTCGGCGACCTTGGCCACAGCCGGGGCGCGAACAAGGCGGCGACCAACCAGTACCTCAACGAACAGGCGGCACGGTTCTTCGCGGCCCGCCTCCTGCACTACGGGAGCGGCCCCGCGCCGGGCTCGGTCACGGCGTTTACTCAGACCTGCCCCAAGGCGATGCCCGACGGCGGTCCGTACCGGGCCGCGACCTGGCGGGGCCTGCAGCGTCCGGGCGTCGCGTTCGGATCCGACAATGCGAAGACCTTTAACTCGGCCGGAGGCGATCCGAACGTGGCGACGGCGTTCGACCCGATTGCGGGCACGAACGACTCATGTAAGACCATCCAGGAGACCAACGAGCAGAACACCGCCAACTACCGGTACCGCTTCACCTCGCCGATGACGATGATGGGCCTGCCGACGGTCAGCGCCCAGATCCAGACGACCGGCAAGTTCGGGCAGATCGACGCGCGCCTCTGGGACATCACCCCCGACGGCCAGCAGCGGCTGATCAGCCGCGGCGTCTACAGCCTGCGGAACGACCAGACCGGAAAGATCGCCTTCCAGCTCCACGGAAACGGTTGGCGCTTCGCGACCGGTGACGTGGCCGAGCTCCAGCTGCTGGGCCGCGACGCCCCGTACTACCAGAGGGGGAATTTCCCGTTCACGGTCAAGGTCACCGACCTGCGGGTAGGGCTACCGAGCCTGGCGCCCGGAACCGGCCCGTAGCGACACCTTCAGGCCGATTCCTCGCGCGCCGATCCGGCTGCCGGGATCGCCGTCTCCAGCCAATGCCGTAGGTCCGGGAGGATCGCGGAATCGATCGTGTGCGGGACTGGCGACTCCCAGTAGGTGACCTCCGCGCCGGCCTCGTCGAGGCGCCGGCGGGCGTCGCGGCCGAACTCGACCGAGATCACCGGGTCTTCGGTGCCGTGCGCGATCGCGAGCGGGAGGTCCTTCGCACGCTCGAGCTCGAGCTCGAATCCCTCGACGGTCGGGATGAACCCGCTCAGGGCCATGATTCCGGCCGGCGTCGGACGGCCCACGCCGAGGCCGGTCGCGTAGGACATGACGGCGCCCATCGAAAAGCCGCCAAGGCCGATCCGCTCCCAGGGGATACCCAGCTCATCACACGTGGCGTCGAGCCACGCGGAGAGCTCCCGGAAGCTGGCGTAGAAGGTCGCGGCGTCCGGGTAGCCGACCTGCCTGACGATGTACCAGTGCGCGCCGCTCGGCGGTAGCGAGAGCGGTGCCCTGGGCGCGAGCCCGACCAGGCGGCGCTCCGGGTCCAGCGCTTCCAGCAACGGCAGCAGGTCGAACTCGTCGGTGCCGCGGCCGTGAAGCAGGACGAGGGCGCCTTCCGGCTCGCCCGCCGAAGGGCGGAACCGGTGCGGCCAGGACCCACGACCCGGGCTCACGCCCGGGTCGTAGTGCCGGCTTGCGTGTAGCGCGGCGCTAGCTGCAGAGGCCGTTCGGCTGCGACGTTCCGCAGTGGTTGCCCCTGAACCGGATGTCAGTCCCGCTCCCGTCCCAGCGGAGATCCGCCGGCTGGTTGGAGAACGCGAAGTTGTGCGCGACAGTGTCGCTCGCCGGGTCTGAGCCGCCGAGGGGCTTGCTGGAGATTGTCACGATCCCACCGGCGAACGGCGCCGACTGGCGCGGCTTGTTGCCGCGAACTGAGTTCTGCCTGACCACCGTCTGCTTCGCGCCGACGAGGCCGATACCGGTGCCGGAGATGGGCGGACCGCCCTCTTGCGCTTTGCAGAACTTGTTGTTCTTCCTGACGGTGTTGCCCTTGACGAGCCACCGTCGCGCCGTCCCCGGCGCGCCGGTGTTCAGGACGCCGATCCCGAGACAGTTGTGTACGGCGGTGTTGTTGAGCGCGCGGCCATGCGCGGAATCGCGCAGGAAGAAGCCGAAGGACCCGTTCCCTCGCGCCTTGTTGTGGCGCAGGAGGGCCTTCGCATGCGGCGAGTCGCCGACATAGAACCCGGCCTCGTGATTCCCGGTCGAGAGGTTGCGCACGAACTTGGTGCGGATCGAGCTGAACGCGGCCGCGCCGTACTCGCCGTCCTTCGCGAACCTGTTGCGGATGATCGTCGTGCGCTTCGCACCGACGGCGATCAGGCCGGTGTCATCGAAGTTCCGCACGAGGAACCCCTTGACGGTCGTGTTCTTGGTGCGAACGCGCTTGTTTCCGGCCTTGTGGGAGAGGATGCAGAAGCCCGACCCGCCGCCCTGGCAGCGCTTTGCGTGCCCCGGCTTGATGACCGTTCCCGTCTTGAGGTCCGCCCCGGCGCCGCTAAGGGTCAGGCCGTTGCGCCGGATCGCGACGCTCTGGTGATAGACCCCGTCGTGGACCTTGATCGTGTCGCCGCGATGCGCGTGGTTCACGGCGTGCTGGATCGAGTGGCCAGGAAACACGTCGATCGTGTCCGCCATTCCAGTGGCGGGAAAAGCCAGCAGCACGGCTCCCCCGACAGCGAGACCCAAGAACCGAAGTCGCATCGAGAACCTCCTCCAGACGCCTGCCAGGTCCGCGCGAGCTTATCCAAAACCGGTCGGGGCCATAGGCTGGGAATCCATGGACTTCCTGGTCAGGCGCGATGACCTCCACGAGTGTCGGCTTGCTGACCAAGAGACCGGCCCGCTCGAGCCGGGACAGGCCGCGCTTCAGGTCGATCGCTTCGGGCTCACGACCAACAACATCACCTACGCCGTGTTCGGCGAGGCGATGTCCTACTGGGACTTCTTTCCGGCGGAGGACGGCTGGGGACGGGTTCCGGTGTGGGGGTTCGCCGAGGTCGAAGATGGAGGCGACACCGATCTCGAGAAGGGCGCCAGGATCTTCGGGTACCTCCCGCCGTCCAGCGGGTTCGTCGTAACGCCCCACCGCGTCGACGAGCGTGGATTCGTCGACGCTGCGCCGCATCGCGCGAACCTGCCCGCGGCGTACAACGGCTACTCGTTCGCCGAGGCGATGGAGGTCTACGAGCCGCGACGCGAGGCGGAACAGATGCTTCTGTGGCCGCTCTTCTACACGTCGTTCCTGCTCGACGACTTCCTCGGCAGCGAGCGCCTGTTCGGCGCGACGACCGCGGTGCTCTCGAGCGCGTCCAGCAAGACCGCGCTCGGCGCCGCCTTCCAGCTAGCACAGCGTGAGGGCGTACGCGTCGTGGGCCTCACCTCTCCCGGGCGAGTCGGCTTCGTCGAGGAGCTCCAGCTCTACCACTCGGTGGTCGCCTATCCGGAGGTCGCGTCGCTCCCGAAGGAGCCTGCCGTCTATGTCGACATGTCCGGCGACGCCGCCGTTCGCGCCGCGGTCCACGACCACTACGGCGACGAGCTCCGCCACAGCGCGGTCATCGGAGCGACCCACTTCGACCGCCTCGCGCCCGAGGAAGCCAGGTCGCTGCCGGGGCCGAACCCGAAGTTCTTCTTCGCGCCCGACCAGGTCCGCAGGCGCACGGCCGAGTGGGGCCGCGACGGGCTCGACTCGCGGTTCGCGGACGCCTGGGGTCCATTCGTCGAGTGGGCGAGCGGCTGGCTCGAGGTCGTCCGCCGCGACGGCGGCGAGGCCGTGAAGGCCGCCTACCTGGAGCTGCTGGACGGCCGCGCCGACCCCTCGGCCGGCTACGTGCTGTCCCCCTAGGACGCCTTGCGCCGACGGGGCGGATGTGTTCTGATCGGACCCCACCAACCAAGGAGGAGAAGATGGGCTTTCTCGACAAGGTCAAGGGAACGGCGAAGCAGGCCATGAGCCCGGGTGGCCAAATGGCGGAGCGCGACAAGATTCAGCGGATCAACCAGTCCGGGGTCGGGACGCGCGCCACGGTCAACTCGATGCGCGAGACAGGGACCCAGCTGGGCGGGGGCCACCAGATCGAGTTCGAGCTCACCGTTCACCCTGCGAGCGGCGCGGACTACCAGGTCAGTACCTCGCAGTCGATGCACGACGTGACGCTCCAAGGGATCGCCGAGGGGGGCGACGTCACCGTCAAGGTCGATCCTGAGGACCCGCAGTCCCTGATGGTCTGGGGCGCCGCGAGCTAAGCAGCGCAAAAACAGTGGAGCCGGCCGGAATTGAACCGGCGTCCACGGCGTCCGAGCGAAGGCTTCTACAGGTTTAGCCGGCGCTTTGATCTCGTCTCCCGGGCCCCGCGCCGGCGGGTGAAATCCGGGAGACCAGTCCCCTGAAATGTCCCCTGGCGGCGGGAACGGACCGCTTCGGGTGAGCCCGTTTCTGAAGCCGGAGCCCCTCCTCACGGGCCGAAGGAGGGCCGACTCTCACCTACTTAGTTTGAGCTAAGCAGCGAGGGCGAACTCATGGTCCGCACGTATTGATTTTCCCGGTGTTTAACGAGGCCTCCGGGAACCTCGACCTGCAACCGTTCGCACGAAGACCACCATGTCGATACCTGTCGGCCCCGTGCTATGTCTCCCAATAGGGTAGCCGGAGGGACGATGCCAGATCGGGAATTCGACGTCGTCGTGATGGGTGCGGGTCCGCCCGGCGAGGTGTGCGCCGGGCGGCTCGCCGAGGGCGGTGCCAAGGTCGCGATCGTCGAGCCGCACCTGGTCGGCGGCGAGTGCTCGTTCTACGCGTGCATGCCGTCCAAGGCCCTGCTGCGGCCGGCCGAGGTGCTTGCCGAGGTCCGGCGCGTCCCGGGGGCCGCCGAGGCCGTCACGGGCGATCTCGACACCGGCGCGGCGTTGCGCCGCCGTGACGAGGTGATCCACGATCTGGACGACTCGAGCCAGCTGCCGTGGCTGGAGGAGCGGGGCATCGAGCTCTTCCGCGGCTCGGGAGTGCTCGACGGCGAGCGGCGCGTGAAGGTGGGCGACGACGTCCTCGTCGCCCAGAAGGCGGTGGTGGTCGCCACCGGCTCTGACGCGAGCATCCCGCCGATCGAGGGGCTGAGAGAGGCCGAGCCGTGGGACAACCGCCAGGCGACCACCGCCAAGGAGGTGCCCGAGAGCCTGGTGATCCTGGGCGGAGGGCCCGTCGGGGCCGAGATGGCCCAGGCGTGGCAAAGCTTCGGTGCGGACGTAGCGCTGGTCGAGGCGATGGACCGGCTGCTGCCGAACGAGGAGCCGTTCGCCGGCGAGCAGGTCGCCGACGCGCTGCGCGAGCACGGCGTTGACGTTCGCACCGGCACCAAGGCCAGCGCCGTCCGCGCGGAGGACGGCGCAGTGACCGTG
>VAYL01000134.1:3341-7011 GCA_005884305.1 Actinomycetota bacterium | reverse complement strand
GGACCGACGGCATCGGGCTCGAGACCGTCGGTGTGGAGGTCGAGCGCTGGCTCGAGGTCGACGACCAGATGCGGGTCGGCGGCTCGGACTGGCTGTACGCGATCGGGGACGTCAACGGTCGCGCGCTGCTCACGCACATGGGCAAGTATCAGGCCCGCCTGGCGGCGGACCACATCCTGGGCAAGGACGTCACGGCGACCGCGGATCGCCGCGGATCGCCGCGGGTGACGTTCACCGATCCCGAGGTTGCCGCGGCCGGACTCACACTGGCGGCCGCGCGGGAGGATGGAATCAACGTCCGGGCCGTCGACGTCGAGACCTCGGCGACGGCCGGGGCAAGCTTCCACGGTCGCAATACGCCCGGCACGACGCGAATCGTGGTGGATGAGGACCGGCGCGTGATCGTCGGAGCGACCTTCGTCGGGTCCGAGACGGCGGAGTTCGTCCACGCGGCGACGATCGCGATCGTCGGCGAGGTACCCCTCGACGAGCTCTGGCACGCGGTGCCCGCGTTCCCGACCCGCAGCGAGGTGTGGCTCAAGCTGATGGAGGCCTACGGCCTCTAGCCACCGCTAAAGCGTCAGCCGGCGCTTCAGCTCGGTGAGGAACTCCTTCGGGAAGCCCGGGATGCTGTCCAATTCGTCCAGCGACTTGAAGCCGCCGGCGCGGTCCCGGTAGGCCAGCACCCGGCCCGTCTGGGTGACCGAGAGCCGCAGACGCCGCAGGTCCTCGTAGGTCGCCTCGTTCAGGTTGAGCTGCTCTCCCCGGGGATCGGCGGCGAGCGCCGCGCTCTGGTCCGCGTCCTCGGCGAAGTCCTCCTCCTCCGGCTCGGGTGGCTGCGGAACCCAGGTGGGCTGGCTCGATTCGGGCGCCTCTGCCGGAGTCGCCGGCTCGGGGGGCGATTCGGGCTCCGGTGGCGGGCTCGGCGGAGGCGGGGGCTCCGGTGGGGGGCTCACCTGAGGTGGGGAGGTCGCCCCTCCCTGGGGCTCGTCGGCGAGGTCCGCGATCCGGCTGACCGTTGCGCGGGCCCGGTGCTCGGCCTCTGCCGCGCGCTCCTCGGCCTGGGCGATGCGATCGAGGAGCTCCCGCAACCTCTTCGCGCGCTCCGTTTCGTCGTTCTTCAGCCCCGCCAGCTCCTCGGCGTGCTTGGCGCGCGATTCCGCCTCGCTCGCTCGGGCCTCGGCCTCCTTCAGGCGCATGGCTGCCCGGTCGAGCGCCTCGGCCGTGCGCTGCTGCGTCGCCGCAAGTCGGGATTCGGTGTCCTCGATCTCGCGCGCCAGCTCCTGCTCCTCGGTGCGACGGCGCTCGAACTGCTCCTCGGCGGCGCGCAGCTCGGCCAGCAGGGCCTCACGACTCTGGCTCGTGATTTCGTCGGGACGCGCCGCCGCCTCAGCCTCGCGCGGGCTCGGGGCCGCAGCCGGCTCGGGCGCGGCGGCCGCGGGTTCTGCGGGCGCGGCCGGACCCTCGTCGACGACGCGCTCGGCGGCCTCGCTGATACGCCGCTCCGTCTCCGCCTGAATACGCGCCTCGTCCGGTTCCGGGGTTGGCTCGGCGCGGCGCTCGGCCTCAACGAGCCGCGCGAGCGCCTCGCGCTCGGCAGCCTCCTGAATCGACCGTTCCCGTCCCGGAGGCGGGACCTCGGCGGACGCGGTGGGCGCCTGCTCGGTGCCGGCGGGCGGCGGCGGGGCGGGGGCGCCGGGTGGCATTGCGGCGGGGGCCTGGGGTGGCGCCGGCTCCTGGGCGCCCGGCGCCATCACCTGAGTTGCGGGCGGTGGCGCCGCCGGGGCGGCCGGCTGCGCCGGAACGCCCTGCGGCTGCTCGGGCGGGGCCTGCGGTGGTTGCGCCGGGGCGCGTCGTCTGCCGCGGCGACGCGACGACTTCCGCTCCTCCCGGGCGCGATTTCGCTCCTCGATCGCTCGCTGGCGCTCCTGCTTCGCGCGCTCGCGCTCGGCGGCCTTGGCGGCACGGCGCTCCTGCCGCTCCCGCTTCCGCCGCTTCCGACGAGATTCCGGAGCGGGCTGAGTCTGCATGGCCTCAGCCGTGGGAACTGCGGTAGCCGGCGCCGCCTTTGCCCCGGCCTCTGCCTGCTGCGCCGTCTGGGCTGCCGCCTGCGGCGGGTCGGGCTGCGCTGGCTGGGCGCCTCCCCGACGCTTTGCCTGCCGCTCCTGACGCTTGATCTCACGAGCGCGCCTGGCCGCTTCCTGGGCCGCTTGGCGCTGGGCGTTCTTTTGCTCGCGCTCGGCAGCGATGCGCTGCCTCCGCTCGTCTCGGGCCCGCTTGCGCTGCTCGCTCCTACTACGCGTCGGCGGCGCCTGGGCGGGCGCACCGGTCGGCTGCTGAGGGGCACCCGGTGGCGGAGCTGACGGGGGCGGTACCGACTGCGGCGGCTGATCCCCTTGGCCCGCGGAACCCTGCGGAGGAGCGGGCGCTGCCCCAGCCTGCGGTGCGACGGTCGGCGGCTGCTGCCCGGGCGCAGGCGGCTGCTGACCCGCAGCCGGCACCTTGCCCCCCGCGGCCGCGGCTCCCTGATCCTGCGAGTCCGAATCCTTTCCGCGCTTGAACAGTGGCATTGGCCCTATCGTCGCATGAGAGCGGCCAGCGGGCAGCGTGGACACGTCTCTGAAAGCGAGCGTTCAGGCCGCGGTACTCAAACGATGGATGGATTCCCGCACCATAGGTGCGGTTTTTCGACCATCGCTGGCGGCGCGCGTCAGCGCAGCCGCTGCCGGAAATCACGTTCTACCTCGCGCTGGACATCGCGGTCGCGGATCTCCCGGCGCCGGTCGCGCTGCTCCTTGCCCCGCGCAAGCGCCAGCTCCACCTTGGCGTACGGGCCCTTGAAGTAGATCCGCGTCGGCACCAGCGTCAGCCCTCGCCGCTCGACCCGGCCCACGAGGCGCTCGATCTCGTACCGGTGCAGCAAGAGGCGCCGCGTCCGATCCGGATCGTGGTTCTGGGCGGCCGCGGGAGGATACGGCGGGATGTGGGCGTTTCGCAACCAGACCTCGCCGTGGTCGATCACCGCGTACGCGTCGCCGAGCTGGGCCTTTCCGTCGCGAAGCGACTTCACCTCGGTCCCGGTCAGCTCGATCCCGCACTCGAACCGATCGAGCAGCTCGAACTTGTGGCGGGCGCGCCGGTTCGTCGCGACGTCGCCGGACGCCGGCTTTCGGGCCTTCTTGGCCATCGCTAACGACGCTCCCGGCGCCGGTCGTGCCGCCCCGCGGGGCGCTGGCCCTCGGCGACCGGGATGAGATCGACCCGGCCGCGGGTCGCCTCGATCCGGTCCACCCGGACCGAGACGGGATCGCCGAGCTTGATCTCCTGACCGGTGCTTCGCCCCACGAGCGCCGTCTCGGTCTCGTTCAGGTCGAAGTGGTCGGAGCGCATCAGCCGCACCGGAGCGAGCCCCTCGTAGACGTCGCCGAGGTCGCCGCCGAAGCGGACGAAGGCGCCGGCGCCGATGACCCCCGACACCTCGCCTTCGAACGAGCGCTTCCAGCCGCGCTCGAACAGCTCGCGACCGAGGAGGAACGACGCGCAGACGCTGTCGGCGTCGCGCTCGATCACTGTCGCTTCGCGCTCGCGCTCGGAGCTTTGCACCGCCACATCGCGAACATGCTGCGGCGCCGCCTCCCCGGCGCCGACGGCCGAGAGCAGGGCGCGGTGC
>VAYL01000134.1:1617-3294 GCA_005884305.1 Actinomycetota bacterium | reverse complement strand
GCTCGCTGTAGTAGGCCTGCTTCAGGGAACGGAGCACAAGCGATGTATACGCGTCGCGGCCGTGTCGTCGCCGCTCGGCCTCCTTCGCCACCATCCGGCTGATTTCGCCGATCAGCTCGCCGGCCTCGCTCGAGGACATGCGCTCGGGGTCGCGTATGGGCGGGGTCGGAACGCCGAGCGAAGCGAGCTGATGAGCGAGTCGCTCCACCCGCTGAGGGTCGGGCTGCTCGTGCACCCGGTAGATCGTCGGCACGTTGCGCCGCTCGCAGAGCCCAGCGACTTGCTCGTTGGTGAGGATCATCAGGTGCTCGATCAACTTGTGGGCCTCGGTCTGCGGCACGGAGTGCGCCCCGGTCACATGGCCGTCGGAGTCGAAGACGAACTCGGGCTCGAACGACTCGATCTCGAGCGACCCGACCGGCCGGCGTGTGACTAGCGTCGCCGCCGCGCGTCGGGCGAGGTCGATCGGGCCGCGCACGGTCCGGGGGGCCTCCGACCGTCCGGCGAAGATCTCGTCGAGCTGGTCGTAGTCAAGCCTCGCGTCGGAGCGAATGCGGCTGCGGTAGAAGCTCGCCGACTGCGGCGCGCCGTCGGAGGCGAGGACGATCTCGGAGGTCACCGCAAGTCGGTCCACCCCCGGGGAGAGACTGCACGCCTCGTCGCTCAGCACCCTGGGCAGCATCGGCTCCACGGCCCCCGGGACGTAGGTGCTGGTTCCGCGCCGAAGGGCCTCGGAGTCGAGTCCCGTTCCGGGCCGGACATGCGCCGAGACGTCGGCGATATGGATCCAGAGCCGGATCCCGTCGCCCTCGGCGGCCGCGGAGACGGCATCGTCGAAGTCCCGTGCGGTCGCGGGGTCGACGGTGAAGGTGGGCAGATCGGTGAGGTCTCGCCTCGCCACCTTCATCTCGCGGGCGCCGGCGACCGCATCCCGGGCCTCGTCCTCGATCGCACCCGGGAAGCCGCGCCGCGTGCCCCGATCCCACAGCAGGGCCTCCACCACATCGTGAGCGCGTTCAGCGGAGCCGAGCGCACGGAGCGGCTTGGCGCCGCGGGGCCCGAAGTCAACAAGCGCGATGTCGCCCGATCGGAGCTTCACGCGGCCCCGCTCGAGCGTGACCTGCGGCCCGCGCTCGAACAGCGGCCCCGCAACGGTGAAGCGCCCCCTGCGCTCGATGCTCGCCACGCGACTACCGAGCCCCGCGCCGCGCCGCGGACTCACTTGTTCTGGACGGCCAGGTCCTCCGCGAGTACGGACAGGCCCTTCTTGAGCGCCTCGTCGCCGGGCTTTCCGGGCCGGTTGGGCGCAGGCACCTGCGGGGTGATCCCGTCGCCGAGAAGCGAGGTGCCGTTGGCGGTGAAGTAACGCCCGACGGTCAGATCGAGCGCGCCGCCGCTCGGCAGGTTGATGACCTTCTGAAACGTGCCCTTGCCGAAGGACTGGCTTCCGACTGTCGTCGCAAGGTGGTGCTCCTCGAGCGCCGAGGCGAGGATCTCGGCTGCGGATGCGGTGTTGTGGTCGATCAGCACGACGATGGGCTTCGATGGGAGCGGATTGCCGATCGCGTCATAGACCTGCGAGCCCTGGGTCCGGCCGCGGGTCGAAAGCACGCGCTCGCCCTTCTTCAGGAAGAGGCTCGCGCAGAGCACTGCCTCGTTGACCTGACCGCCAGGGTT
>VAYL01000134.1:0-1539 GCA_005884305.1 Actinomycetota bacterium | reverse complement strand
CTGAAGGTCGCGAAGTGCACGTAGGCGACCTTCGACGGCCCGGCTTGAGCGATGTGGCCCGTCGCCACGGGCAGGTTCACCGTGGCCCGCTTGAGATTCACGTCGTGAGGTTTGCCCGTCCCACCCGAACGGATCGTCAGCGTCACGGGCGTGCCCGGCGGCCCCTTGACCCGCGAGACGGCCACGTCCTCCGACACGCCCGCGAGGGAACGTCCATCGACAGCCACGATCACGTCGTTCGGCTTGATCCCGGCCTCCTTCGCAGGGCTGTTCGGGAGGACGCTCCCCACCCGCAGCCCGGACTTGACGCCGTTCACCGTCAACCCGACACCTGAGAACTGTCCCGCGTTCGCGGCGGCGAATTGACGGTACTGCCGGGGGTCGAAGTAGTGCGAGAAGCGGTCGTCGTAGCGATGCTTGAGCGTCGTGATCATCCCGTTGATCGAGGCGTTGTCGAGGAGCGAGGGCTTGACCTCGTGGAAGTAGTTCTGCTCGATCACGGATTGGGCGTCGGTGGAGACACCGCTGCCCGAGTCAAACCCGCCTAGGAGCCAGACGACGGCAACCGTGCAGACAGCGAAGGCAGCCACCGAGAGGACCCCGGTGGCGAAACCCTGGAGCCAGCGATCGCCGCCGGGCTCGCTCAAACGCGGAGGAACCGGCGCAGCGTGATTCCGCTACCGAGCATGGAGACGACGATCGAGGCGGCCAGCAAGACGATGATCAGCGGCACGAACCCCACAGTATGGAAGTTGTCGATCAGCGCGAAGTTGTGGGCCAGCGGATCGATGATCGTCAGCTTCCCGATCCAGAGCATCCCCACGGCGATCGCGGCTCCCGCCAAGCCGACGATGAGCCCCTCGATCACGAACGGCCAGCGGATAAACCAGTTGGTCGCCCCCACGAGCCTCATGACCTCGACCTCGCGGCGGCGCGCGTAGATCGAGAGCCGGATAGTGTTCGCGATCAGGAGCAGTGAGACGATCAGGAGCAGGATCGCGATCACGGTCAGCATCACCTTGACCGCGTTAGTGACGGTCCGGATCGCATTGGCCGTCTTCTGGCCGCTGTTCACCTCGTCAATCGCCGGACTGATCGGCTTCGCGTGCTTGCCCTCGGGTTTGATCGCGTTCTGAATCCCCGGAAGGTTGTTCGCGTTGTCTGGGTGGACCACCACGGAGTACGGCAGCGGGTTCTTGCCCTGAAGCTGGGTTATGCCCTGGCCGATCTCGCTCTGGCCGATGTTGCTCTTGAGCAGCTTGAGACCCTCCTTGGGCGTGACGAGATCCGCGCGCTTGACGTGCTGGACCTTGTCGATCTTCTTCTGCGCCGTGACCGCCTGCTTCTTCGTGGCGTCGGGATACATGTAGACGTAGAGCGCCAGCTGCTTCTGCACGTTCTCGGTGGTGGTCGAGCTCGCCTTGATGACCGGGATGAAGACGCCGAGGAGCAGGGTCGTCATCACGACCGTGACGATCGCGGCGAGGCTGGGTGAGGCGCTGCGCCGCAGCGCGCGGAACGCCTCGGCGATGAAGAAGA
>VAYL01000196.1 GCA_005884305.1 Actinomycetota bacterium | reverse complement strand
ACGACACCCTGAACCCGCCTCCGGGACGGTCCGCAGCTTGACCGACATCCACATCACAGTCGGGATCCTGGTCATCGCGAGCAATCTCCTCGCCGGTCTCTGGGGCGGGGTCGCGTGGCTGCGATCCATCCCGACCGTTGGGTTCTGGTACGCGCTGCGGATCGCGCAGGTGGCGGTCGTGCTCCAGGTCGCCCTGGGCTCGGTCCTGCTCCTGTCGGGGCGAGAGGCCGATTCGGGGCTCCACTACCTCTACGGGCTACTGCCGCTGGGCGTGTCGCTGCTGGCGGAGGGCGCCCGGGCGGGCGCGGCCGAGCGCGAGCTCGTCGGCCTCGACTTCGAGTCGCTGCCGAAGGCGCGCCAGCGCTCGATCGCGGCGGAGATCGTGAGGCGCGAGACGGGCATCATGGCGGTGTCGGCGCTGGTGATCTTCGGGCTCGCGGTGCGGGCGGCCACTACGGGCGGGTAGGTGGTGCGGGCGGATCGAGGCAGGTAGGCAGCCGCGCCCAGCGATCGGCAGCTAATGCACCATGCGGTTGAAAATCTGCCGGACGCGGGCGAATTCAGCTCACGGGGCGGTATTCGCCCTCGAGGAACAGCAGCGGCTCCCCTTCACCTGCCTCAACCTCCGTGACGAGCCCGGTGACCACGACATGGTCGCCCCCTGGATGCGTCTCGCCCAGCTCGCACCCGACCCAGATCACCGCGCCCTCGATCCTGGGCGCCCCGCCCCGTTCGGACCAGCCAACCCCGTCCCATTTCTCCGGATGCGGGTCCTTGGTGCTGAAGCGTCGGGCGATGTCGGCCTGGCCGCCGGCGAGGACGTTGATGCCGAAAGTTCGCGCGTGGTCCACCGCCACGAGCGTGCGGGAACCGAGATCGAGGGCGGCGAGCATCAGTGGCGGCTCGAGCGACAGCGAGGCCACGGCGTTCGCGGTGGCCCCTGCCGGGCCGTCCGGGCCGATCGCCGTGACGACGGTGACGCCGGTCGGAAAGCGGGACATCGCCTCCCGGAGCGCGTCCGGGCGGACCGGCGTCATCGGCTGACAGGCGTCACGGGCAAGAAGTCGGAAAGTATGATGCCGCGCGCGTGAGGCCGGTTCTGATCACAGCGGCTGTCGCGGCGGCCATCGGGCTCAGCGCGTGCGGCAGCGAGGGCATCTCAGTCCCGAAGGACGATCCCGCGTACCCGGGAGCCGTCCTGTTCTCGCAGCGCTGTGCGGGATGCCACACCCTGACCCCCGCCGGAACCCAGGGATCGGCGAACCGCAACGTGCGCGTGCAGGGGCCGAACCTCGACCAGCGCAAGGAATCCCGGTCGGACGTTCTATTCGCGATCCGCAACGGCGGATTCTCGGGCGGGATCATGCCCGCGAACGTCGTCACCGGCGGCCAGGCCAGCCAGGTCGCGGACTTCGTCTCGAAGTACGCCGGGCAGGAAGCCAAGTAAGTCGTTAAGAATCGGACGATGCTCGACCTCCGGAGCATCCGCGAGGACCCCGAGCCGGCGCGCGCCGCTCTGCGCCGCCGCGGGGCCGCCGACGCCCTCGACGAGCTTCTGCAACTGGACGGGCGGCGCCGGGAGCTCCTCCCCGAGCTGGAGGAGGGCCGCGCGCGCCGCAATCGAGTCTCGGAGGAGATCGCACAGCTGAAGCGCGAGGGCAAGGACGCGGATCAGCCGATCGCCGAGATGCGGGAGCTCGGCGGCGCCCTCAAGGAGCGCGAGGCGGAGCTCGCCCGCGTGGAGGCCGAGCGGGACGAGCTCGCCTCGACCCTGCCGAACTTGCCGGACCCCGACGCGCCCGATGGCGACACCGAGAACGACGCCGTAACGCTTCGTGAGGTCGGCGAGCGGCCGGAGTTCGACTTCGAGGTCCGCGACCACCTCGACCTTGGGACCGCCCACGGCTGGATCGAGATGGAGAAGGCGAGCGAGGCATCGGGTTCCCGCTTCGCCTACCTCATGGGCGACCTGGTGATGGTCGAGATGGCGCTGATCCGGCTCGTCCTTGACCTGCTCCGCGACGAGGGCATGACGCCGGTCGTCCCGCCGGTCCTGGTGCGGGGGGGCCCGCTCTACGGCACGGGGTTCTTTCCGGGCGAGCGGGAGATGATCTACGAGGTGCCGCGCGACGAGCTCTTCCTAGTGGGCACCTCCGAGGTCTCACTCGCGGCCCTGCACGCCGGCGAGATCATGAGCGCGCGCGACCTTCCGCGGCGCTACGCCGGGTACTCGACGTGCTTTCGCCGCGAGGCGGGGGCGGCGGGTCGCGACACGCGGGGCATCTTCCGCGTGCACCAGTTCGACAAGGTGGAGATGTTCTCGTTCGTCGAGCCCTCTCAGTCCGGTGCCGAGCATGAGCGGCTGCTTCAGATCCAGGAGCGATTCCTGCAGATGCTCGAGATCCCGTATCGCGTGGTCGACATCGCGGCGGGCGACCTAGGCGCCTCGGCCTCGAGGAAGTTCGACTGCGAGGCCTGGATCCCGAGCCAGGATCGCTACCGCGAGGTCACGTCGTGTTCCAACACGACGGATTACCAGGCGCGCCGCCTCGACTGCCGCTACCGCCCCGAGCCCGAGGCGCAGCCCGTCCCGGTCCACACGCTCAACGGCACGGCCTTGGCCGTCGGGCGGACCCTGATCGCCCTGACCGAGAACGGCCAGGCGGCCGACGGCTCGGTCAGGTTGCCCGGCCCACTGGTAGAGGCCGGCCTGCCGGAGGTCATCGGCGCCGAGTAGCCGCGCTTGCCCCCCCGGGCACCCGGCTATAGGGTCGCGAGGGCAGGGATAGGAACCTCAATCGGAAGCGAGGCAGCAATGGGATTCATGGACAAGATGAAGAAGGCCGCCGAGTCGGCCCAGGCCGCTACGAGCAAGGTCGGCGTCGGCGCTTCGGCTGACCAGATGGCCCTGGCGAACAAGGCCAAGCGGCTGATGGATCACGGCGTTGACGCGCCGGCGCACATCGATTCGATGACCGCGACCGGGAACACCGACACGCCCGGCGGCACGGAGTACGTCATCACCCTGACGGTCAAGCCGGCCTCCGGTGAGGCCTACCAGGCGACGACCAACCAGTACATCTATCCGTCGAACCCGTTCTCGGAGGGCCAGGACGTGACCGTCAAGGTCGACGCCGAGGATTCGACTCAGGTCCTGATCTTCGGCGGCGCCTGAGCCGGGCCCGCGGGGCCCGGCCAGGCGTGCCGGGACTCAGTCCTCTTCGGCGTCGAGCTCCAAGGCGCAGGAGTTGATGCAGTAGCGCAGGCCGGTCGGGTTCGGCCCGTCGTCGAAGACGTGGCCGAGGTGTCCGCCGCAGCGCGCGCACACTACCTCCGTGCGGCGCATGAACAGGCTGTTGTCGGACCGAGTCTCGACCCGGTCGTCGGCCATCGGATCCCAGAAGCTGGGCCAGCCGGTGCCGGAATCGAACTTGGTGTCGGAGCTGAACAGCTCCTGGCCGCAGCCCGCGCAGCGGTAGGTGCCCTCGCCCTTCTCGTCCCAGTAGGTGCCGGTGAACGCACGCTCGGTGCCCTTCTGGCGAAGGACCTCGTACTGCTCGGGCGTCAGCTCCGAGCGCCACTCGGCATCGGACTTCTGAAGCTTCTCCATCTCGTTTCCTCGCTCGGTTCGCGTTGTCATTCATCAGGTTAGTCGCACGAGGGAGCGCGGCATTACGTTTGGCGGCGGTGGCTGAGGGCACGGGCCGACCATGCCCGAGCTCCCCGATGTGGAGGGATTTCGCCGCTACTGGTCTCGGTACGTGGCGGGGGAGCGAGTTCGCCGTGTGGAGGTTCCGGCGCCCGCGATCGTCCGCAACCGCTCCGCGAGTGAGCTCGGCCGGGCGCTGGGTGGCAGACGCTTCGAGCGTCCCGGCAGGCATGGCAAGTGGATGATCGCAGCCACCGATGGGCCCGTCCTGTTGCTGCACTTCGGGATGACTGGCGGACTCCACTGGTCCGGGCGAGACGGCGAGGACCGGCACCGGCACGACCGCCTCGTAGTGGTCACGCCGAGCGGCGAGATGCGCTACCGCAACATGCGCATGCTGGGCGGAGCTTGGCTCGCGCGGGACGAGCGCGAGCTCGGGAGTGTCGTCGGCTCGCTTGGCCCCGACGCGGCGGACCTGGACGCCGACGAGCTCACGTCGATCCTCAACGGACGGCGAGGTGGAGTCAAGGCGACGCTGATGAACCAG
>VAYL01000195.1 GCA_005884305.1 Actinomycetota bacterium | reverse complement strand
ACCAGTGGGTTCACGTTGACGCGGAAGTTCGCGGGCGGCGGATCATGCACGTAGGTCTGCTCGATCTTGCGGATGGCGAGCCCCTGTAGCGCTCCGTAGGCCTGCTGCGCCTGCGTGTCGCCGGGCTTGATCCCGCGGCCGATCGCCATCAGCTTGCGATCGGCCTGCCCGATCACTGGATTGAGCGGGCCGAGGTCCGGGATCATCGACGTCCAAAGATCCCCGCCGACAGTGGTCTTGCGGCCCACCTCGCTCGTCGCCTCGCCCTGGAAGAAGCTACTGATCGGGCCGCCTCCCGGCCCGCCGGTGACGGGGGCACCGCCGACCCCCGCGTAGTAGTTGCGCGACGGATACAGGGTCGCGTACGGCTTGCCGCCCTTGGTCACATTGAGGACCGCGCCGAACGTCAGACGCTGCTCGGCCGGGCTGATCTCCGCCGTGGGCTTCGTGTAGGTGATGTTGTAGTCGTCGACGACGGCCGACTGCCCCGGCTTCAGGCGCAGGTCACGGCTGGTCTGGAAGCTAGACGAGGCGGCCACCGCGATCAGCAGGATCGCGAGCCCCGCGTGGACGACGTAGCCGCCGTAGCGGCGCCGGTTGCGGGAGAACAGAGCCATCAGCGCCCGCCCGTACGAGCCGCCGGACAGTGAGCGGTACGCGGCGGCGCCGCGGGCGAACTCCTGGACCAGCGCCGCGAGCGTGAACGCGGCGAACCCGAACAGCACGAGCGCGAGCGGATGCGTGGCGGCGTCGGTGAATAAGCCGATCGCGGTGGTGATCAGCGCCGCTGCTATCAGGGGCCGGAGGAGCAGGCGCCCCGCGGCGCCCACGCTCACGCGCCGCCATGCGAAGAGCGGCCCGATCCCGGTGAACAGCACGAGCAGGATGGCCAGTGGCGTCGTGTAGCGGTTGAACCACGGCGCCGCCAGCGACGCCTTGTTGCCGGTGAACAGCTCCGAGATCAGCGGGAAGAACGTGCCCCAGAAGATCACCGCGGCGAGACCCACCAGGAGTAGGTTGTTGACGAGGAAGATCGACTCGCGCGAGACCAGCGACTCGATCCGCTTCTCGGAGCGCAGGTCCGGGAGCCGCGAGACGATCAGCAGCGCGGAGCCGACGACCACCACCCCGATCAGCGCCAGCAGCGGCGCGCCGACTGTCGACTCCCCGAACGCGTGGATCGAGTCCAGGATCCCCGAACGGACGAGGAAGGTGCCCAGCAGCGCGAGCGAAAACGTCATGCAGATGAGCGAGACGTTCCAGGTCTTCAACATGCCGCGCCGCTCCTGAACCATGATCGAGTGCAGGAACGCCGTGCCGACGAGCCACGGCATGAGCGACGCGTTCTCCACCGGGTCCCATCCCCAGTAGCCGCCCCACCCCAGTTCCGAGTACGACCAGCGCGCGACGAGCAAGATCCCGGTCCCCAGGCACAGCCACGCGATCAGCGCGAAGCGGCGCGTGGAGCGGATCCAACTCGCGTCGGTGCGGCGCGTGATGAGCGCCCCGATCGCGAACGCGAACGGGATCGAGAAGAAGACGTAGCCCGTGTAGAGCATCGGCGGGTGGATCGCCATCGCCGGATGGCGAAGCAGCGGCTCGAGCCCGACGCCCTCGGGCGGCACCGGGCTCAGACGGGCGAAGGGGCTGGCGGCGAAGAGCATCAGACCCGTGAAGAACGCGCCCAGCCCCATCAGCACGGCATTCGCCCACGGCGTGATCTCGCGGTGCTTGTTGCGCGTCGCGAAGAGAACCGCGGAGGAGGTGAGCGACAGCACCCATGCCCACAGGAGGAGCGAGCCCTCCTGGCTCGACCACATCGCCGTGAAGCGGTAGAAGGCGGGCGTCGTCGTGGAGGAGTGATCGGCGACGACCTGCAGCGAGAGGTCGGTCCGCGCGAACGCCGCCTCGATGATCACTACGCAGACCGTCAGCAGCAGCGCGAACGCGTAGACGCCGCGCCGCGCGGAATCCACCCAGCGCCTGTCCCCGCGGGTCCCGATCAGCGCGGCGATCCCGGAGTAGATCGCCACGCAGAAGGCGAGGATGAGACAGCCTGCTCCGAACGTGATCATGCCCGCCTCAATTGTTGGTGATGATCACGTGCTGCGGATCCTGCTGGGCCTGGGTCGTGTACTTGGACGGGCACTTGGTGATCAGGCTGTCCCGCTGAGCCATGAAGGTCCCGTTCGTGAGGGTGCCCCGGATGATCACCTCGCGGCCGGCCTGGAACGGGTCGGGGATCTCACCCGAGTAGCGAATGGGGATCGACTGGGTCGATCCCTCGCGGTCCTCCATGCGGAAATCGAGCTGGGAGCCGCGGTGGTGGATGGAGCCGGGCACGACGACGCCGGTCAGCTCATATGAACCGCCCGATGGCGCGTTCAGCAGATCGGACGGCTGCCTGGCCTCCGAGGACGCCGAGAAGGACGTGTAGATGAGGCCCACGGCCAAGAGGACCGCGGCGCTTAACGCGACGACGAGCCGGATCTTCCGTTTGACGTTGGGATCCATCGAGAGGTAGAGGGAACCGCCGGCGAACGATTATGGCAGCGGCGATTAAGTGACTGACGCTTGATGGCTGCCTCGCGCGTACAGTGGGCATCGGGAGCATCCATGGGGAGCCCGTGGGAGGCGTGATGAGTAAAAAGGCCGTGGTCGCGGCCGTGCTCGCCGTTGCCGGCGTTACCGCATCCTGCGCCGTCGTGGCCAGCGACGCGGTTTCCGCGGCGATCCCGGGTCCACTCTGCATCCCGGGATCTTCGACGCTGCCCCTGACAGCAGATGCCAAGGTCTCTCGGCGGCATCCGGCGCGCCACTACGGAGCGGCGTCGCGCTGGAAGGTCAACTACGGGCCGGCGACGCTCCGGAGCTTCGTCGATTTCGATTTGCCGACCATCCCAACCGGCTGCGCGCTCACGGACGCGACGCTCGAGGTCACCGGCGACGAGTCCGGCCATCCCCATCCGGCGAACGCATGGCCCGGCGCCTACGTCAACATCTACCTGGCAAGCGGCCGTTGGAGGGAGAGCGGCATTACCTGGAACGACATGCCGCCCGGTTACGGCTGCTTCGGGGATTTCAAGGACTACGCGAGCTCCGGCGACCTCACGATCACAACGGTCCTGCAGAACGCCTATCGCTGTCTCGATTCAGGCCGCCTGAAGCACTGGAACGGGCTCAAGCTCAAGGGCTGGAGCCCGACGACGAACGGCCGTCACCCACACTGGCGGTTTGCAGTCGACTCGCGTGAGAGCGGGCATCCGCCGATCGTGCACATCAGCTGGGGGCTAAGCGGCACTTGAGGGGCAGGGATTAGCCGCACATACAATCGACCCGGATGTCAGAGGATCCGGTTCTCCTGATCACCGGCGCCTCGAGCGGGATCGGCGCCGCAACGGCTCGCCGCGCCGCGGAGGCCGGCTACCGGCTCGTCCTCGGCGCGCGGCGTGAGGATCGGTTGCGCGAGCTGGCCACTGAACTCGGCGCCGACAATCGCGCGATCGGCGTGCGATGCGACGTCGCCGAATGGGAGGAGGTGGAGGCCCTCGCCCAGCGCGGCCTGGATGCGTTCGGCCGCGTCGACGCCGTGTTCGCCAACGCCGGCTTCGGGGCGGGTCGCGGTTTTCTGGAGGCGAGCCCGGAACAGTGGCGCTCGATGATCCTGACGAACGTCCTCGGCGTGGCGCTCACCATCCGCGCGACTCTCCCCCACCTGCTCGAGCGCGGCACTGGCCATTACGTCCTCACGAGCTCGGTCGCCGGGCGCCGCACGCTCCCCGGATCGCTGTACTCGGCGACCAAGTGGGCCGTCACGGCGATGGGTGAGGCGCTTCGCGCCGAGCTGCGCCAGATGCACGACAACTCCGGGATCCGCGTCACCCTGATCGAGCCTGGCATGACGGATACGCCGTTCTTCGACGAGCGCCCCGCCGACGCGCTGGCGGACGGTGACATCGCGCGGGCCGTGATGTATGCGCTGTCAGAGCCCGAGAACGTCGACGTCAACGAAATCCTGATCCGCCCGACGAGCCAAGCCGGATAGTCAGTTCCTTCGGGGATGAACCGTCAACCTCCATACTGGCCGTGATGTCGCAGGAGAGCGTTGACGTCGTTCG
>VAYL01000133.1 GCA_005884305.1 Actinomycetota bacterium | reverse complement strand
TGGAGATCTTCGTCAACGGCAAGAAGGAGCCGATCCCGGCGAACATCGGGATCGATCCCGTGACGCAGACGCTCTCCCCGCTTCACACCCACCCGTCCGCCCCCGACAACCCGGAGGGGACGATCCACATGGAGGCGGACCAGGAGTACGACTTCACCCTTGGGCAGCTCATGGACATCTGGGGTGTGAAGTTCTCCGACAACCAGATCGGGGCGCTCAAGGCGCAGGGCGCCGACAAGCAGCTTCAGGTCTATGACAACGGGCAGCGGGTCACGGATCCCGTGAACCTCGTGATGCAGCCGCACGACGTCATCGTTATCGGCTACGGCAAGCCCGACTCCTTCCCGCACAATCCCAGCTTCAACTGGCCGCCGGGCCTGTAGCCCGCGGCACGGCGTGCGAGCGATCCAGATCACCGAGTTCGGGGGGCCCGAGGTCCTGGTGCTGCGCGATCTGGACGATCCGGAGCCGCCGGACGGATTCGTCCTGCTGGACGTGCTCGCCGCCGGGGTGAACTGGGCCGATACGCATCAGGCGGAGAACACCTACCTCGCGGCGGCAGAAGTACCGCTCGTCCCGGGCGGCGAGGTGGTTGGCAGAACGCCCGACGGCAAGCGGGTCGTGGCGCTCACCAACGGCGGCGGTTACGCCGAGCGAGCGGTGGCCCACACCTCGCTCATGTGGGAGGTACCGGAGGGCGTCAGCGACGGGCAGGCGCTCGGACTGGTCCTTCAGGGAACCAGCGCCTGGCATCTGCTCCGCACGAGCGCGCAGCTTCGCGAGGGCGAGAGCGTGGCGGTGTTCGCCGCGGCCGGCGGAGTCGGCACGATCGCCGTGCAGCTCGCGAGGCGCTTCGGCGCGGGGCGCGTGATCGGGCTGGCCTCCAGCCCCGAGAAGCGCGAGCTCGCCGCGCGGCTCGGCGCCGACGCCACGGTCGACTCGAACGCCGAGGACCTCAAGTCCGCGCTGATCGAGGCCAACGAGGGGCGGCACGTCGACGTGATCCTGGAGATGGTCGGTGGTGAGACGTTCGAGCAGAGCCTCGGTGCCCTCGCCCGCTTCGGCCGCCTGGTGCACTTCGGGCAGTCCGCCCGGAAGGGTGCTCCTTCGGTGAATCCGGGCAAGCTCATGGCCACGAGCCGGGGCGTCATCGGTTTCTGGCTCATGCATCTCCTTCGCTACCCCGGGCGCTTGGGGGAAGCGCTCGAGGACATGTTCGGCGCGATCCGGGCCGGCGAGCTGGAGGTGGTCGTCGGCGAGACCTATCCGCTCGCCGAGGCGAAGCGCGCCCACGAGGACATCCGGGCGCGCCGGACCACGGGCAAGCTCGTCCTCGTGCCGTGAGCGGACCGCGCTACCTGGAGCTCGCGGATCGAAGCTGGCCGGTGCTGCGCCGGCTGATGGGCATCCACACGATCGTCTACCGCGCGACCAACGGCACGATCGGTCACCACATCCCGGGCCTCGCCCCGATGCTGTTGCTGGACCACGTCGGCGCCAAGAGCGGCATCAAGCGGACCAGCCCCCTCCTCTACATCCCGGACGGCGACGACCTCGTGATCGTCGCGTCGAAGGGCGGCTATCCGAAGCACCCGGCCTGGTTCCACAACCTGCAGGCGAACCCGGACGCGACGGTGCAGGTCGGCTCCGAGCGACGACCGGTGCGCGCGCGGGTGGCAACGTCGCAGGAGCGCGAGCGCCTGTGGCCGCACGTCATCGAGGCCTATGCCGGCTACGCCGATTACCAGGCGCGGACCGGTCGCGAGATCCCGCTGGTGATCCTCGAGCGCCGGAGCGCGTAGCTCTTTCATCCGTAATTCAAACCGGCCTCGTCGCGCATTCATCCCGCGGGCTTCGATGCTGAGGATGTGGAAGTGGCGATGAAGCCGCAGGCGAGCAAGCACCTGATCATCGAGCTCGAGCTCGAGCCGCGGAGCGCCGCCCGAGCGCGTGCCGCGATGTCCAGCCTTCGCCAGGACGCGCACAACTCGTCGTTCGACGATGTCATCCTCATGGTGAGCGAACTGGTCGCGGACGCCATCGCGACCTATCCACGGCTATCCGAGGCGACGATCACCGTGGAAGCCGACGTCCTCAACGGCTCCACCTGGGTGATGACGAGATTCGACGGACTTAGACTGCGTCTCTCTGGCGAGAAGCCGCGGCCCTCGGATTCCGGCTGGGGTATCCACCTGGTTCAGACGCTCGCGACCCGCTGGGGCGCCGGCCGCTCGGCCGACAGCACCTACGTCTGGTTCGAGGCGTAATCGCGCAACCGCGCTCGCCCCTCCGCCAGGCACCTGTTGACCTTCGTATACGTCCAGTTGCAGAGTTCGCAGATCTCCGAGTACGAGTAGCCGTGCGCCTGCAGGGCGATCGCGAGGCGCTCGTCGGGCTTCAGCGCCGCCAACGCCCGTGCGGCCGCCGCCACCCGGTCGCGCCGCTCTGCCTGCTCCACCGGCCCGGGGCGATCGCAAAGTAGCCCCGCGATCAGGTCGTCGGGCTCGTCGCGCCAAGCCGCCAGCAAGCGCTCCCGGGCACGGCGGACGGCCAGCGCCTCACGGCGCGTCACGACCTGCATCCAGGCGATCAACGCAGCTGGAGGGCGATCGGGCGCCTTCGTCAGCAGGATCTCGACCGCCCGCTGGAATGCGTCCTCGGCGTCGTCGGCACAGAGCGATAGGCGCCGCGCGGTCCGCCGGAAGTCCAACTCCGCCACAGCGAGCAGGGCCAGCGCGCGCTCGCGCCGGTTGCCGCTGAGGGTTGCCTGGCCCGATGCCATGCACGGGACAACCCCTCAGGCGCTCAGCTCGCCCCGGGCAGCGAACGCAGGCGTTCACGGGTGCTGCTTGTCGCCCTGTGCCGGCGGCGGTCGCGTACCCTGCGCAGTCCAATGAGCACCTGCGTCGTCACCGGAGGCGCCGGCTTCCTCGGATCGCACCTTTGCGAACGGCTGCTCGCAAGCGGCCACCGCGTCATCTGCATCGACAACCTCGACACCGGCTCGCTTAAGAACGTCCAGCACATCCGCGACGAGCGGTTGACGTTCTTAAACCAGGACCTGACCGAGCCCGTGTTCGTGGCGGAGGAGGTCGACTACGTCTACCACCTCGCCTCGCCCGCGAGCCCGATCGACTACGCGCGCCTGCCGCTGCACACGCTCAAGGTCGGCTCCTACGGCACCCATCACATGCTCGGCCTGGCGAAGTTCAAGCGGGCGCGGTTTTTGCTCACCTCGACCTCCGAGGTCTACGGCGACCCCCAGGTCCACCCCCAGCCCGAGAGCTACTGGGGCCACGTCAACCCGATCGGACCGCGCGGCGTCTATGACGAGGCCAAGCGCTACGCCGAGGCGCTCGCGATGGCCTACCACCGCCAGCAGGGGCTCGACACCTGCATCGCGAGGGTCTTCAACACCTTCGGCGCCCGGATGCGACCGCACGACGGCCGGGCGATCCCGACCTTCCTGCGCCAGGCGCTCCAGGACAAGCCGGTGACCGTCTTCGGCGACGGCGGCCAGACCCGCAGCTTCTGCTACGTCGACGATCTGATCCGCGGCCTCGTCGCCCTCGCCGAGTCCGACGTCCACCTGCCGGTCAACCTCGGCAACCCGAAGGAGATGACGCTCATCGAGCTCGCCGAGTCGGTGATCGACGTCACCGGCTCGCGGTCGGAGATCGTCTTCGAGGCGCTGCCGGTCGACGATCCGCAGGTCCGCCAGCCCGACATCACCCGGGCCAGGCAGCTCCTCGGCTGGGAGCCGGAGATCGAGCTCGCCGACGGGCTCCGCATGACGATCGAGCAGGCCGGGGTCGAGCGGCTCGTCGGCGCCACCGATTGAGTATCCCGCTTAAGCGAGGACACCCATAACGGGCTGGCAGCCGAGCTGTCGGTCCGGGATCGGCTCCGACCCATATTCGGCCAGCATCGCGGTTTGTCCCGTGCGCGCCGTCGCGGGGACGGAACTAAGTTTCCGCAGCCTGGGACTCGGCGGCAAGCCTCGTGAAGTCGAGCTCCTCGCCGAGCGTGTCGGCCAGCAGCTCGTCCGCGTTCAGCCGCTGCCCGTGCCGCCAGAGCCCGCGCAGCCACTCCCCGGCCTCCGGACTCGCGAACCACCGCTCGCCGAACCGCTCCTCCAGCGCAGCCCGCCAGTACGTCTCGAGCGCCCACGCCCGCAGATAGCACGCGGCGTAGAACCCGTCGTCCACATCCGCCAGCCAGCTCGCCCGCGGCCACGGAACTCGCACCGCGCCGCTCAGAAGCTCAGCGTACCGGTCGGGCATCCGCGCCAGTTCGGCAGAGGCGCCGTGTAGATCGAGCTCGTAGGCCAGCTTCGCCGAGTACCGGCGAAGCATCACGAGCCGAAACGCACGCGAGTGCTCAACCGCGGGAGCGGGATCGGCAATCCCGAGCCGCTGCCGCAACCACACGGGATCGGAGACCAGGTGTTCGACCAGGAAGGCGAACGACTCGGTCACGGAGTTGTCGCCCAGCTGGCGAAACTCGTACGCCATCTCGGCCGCGGTGTTCGCGTAGTGCTCGGTGTGCCCGCCCTCGTGAAACAGCGCGCCGTAGTCCTCGCGCCCACCATGCGGCGCGATCACCAAATACACCTCGTCCGGGACTCTCGGCGTGCTGCAGAACGCCCGCGGCGACTTGGTCGCCCGCGACTCAGTGTCCAGATGCACGTTCCGCTGTGTCCGCAGATCGATTCCGAGCCCAGCGAGTGTCGCCTCGAACGATTCGACCAACCCCTCAGCCGGGAACCACTCATCGAGCTCGGGCGCGCGAAATAGGCGCGGCATGTCGGAGCGGCGCACTTCACCCAGCTCCGGCAGCCCCGCCCGCGCGAGCTGGCGGTCAATGAGCGGCCCGTAGGCATCATCCGTCGCGGCCAGGAATTCAGCCGTCTGCGCACGCAGCCGCTCCAGGTCGATCCCCCGCAACTCGGCGTACGCCGCGGCGTAGCTCGCCCAGCCGAACTCCCGGCACATCTCATGGGCCCGCTCGAGCGCGGTGCGGTAGATCGGGTTCAGCCGCTCCTCGAGCACCGCGTTGCGCGCATCCTCGAGCGCCGCGCGCCGCCCCCCATCCACCTCGTTCGCCTGCTCGATGACGACCGCCCGGTAAGGCACGACCCCGTCGCCGCACTCGACCTCCAGCGAGGCCTCGAGCCCCGCCAGCTCCTCGGCCTCGGCGCGGGTCTCCATCCCCACCAAACCGTCGAACCCGAAGTGAAGGAGGTAGCGCAGGCGTCTACCGTCATCGTCGTCCGGGACAGCCGCTGCCAGATCGCGCAGCGCCATGACCGAGTCGCGCGTAAACAGATCCGCGTAGGTCGCATAGATCGGCTCGATCTCGAGCTCGCGCTTGTGCCCCGCGAGGTGGCGGTAGTACTCGCGCGAGAGCTCCTCGCCGAAGGTCTCGGCGCGCTCCCGGTAGCGATCGAGGTCGAACGGCAAGGTGGTGCAACGATAGGACGGTGGCGAGCGCGGAGACCAAGCAGGGGACACGGCCGAAGCCGGGCGCCGAGCTGGTCCTGACGATCGACTCGCTCGCGCAAGGCGGGCGCGGCGTCGCCCGCGCCGACGGCTACGTGGTGTTCGTGTCCGGCGCCCTGCCCGGCGACACTGTGCGCGCCCGCATCAGCAAGGCCAAGCGCGGCTACGGGGAGGCGAGCGCGGTTCAGATCCTCGAGCCAAGCCCGCACCGAGTCCCCGACCGCTGCACGCACGACGGCGAGCCGTGTCCCGGCGCTCCCTGGCAGGGGCTCCCGTACGAGGCGCAGCTCGCCGAGAAGACCCGCCACGTCGACGAAGCGCTGCGGCGCCTGGGCGGACTCGAGGGCTTCGAGCTCGAGCCGATCCTCGCCAGTGCCCAGCAATGGCGCTACCGCAACAAGCTCGAGTACTCGTTCGGCCAGCGCGACGGCGAGCTCGTCCTCGGCTTTCACCGCCGCGGCAGCTGGTCGCAGGTCGTCAATGCCGAGGACTGTCACCTGGCGACCGAGGCGAACAACCGCGCACGCAACGAGATCCGCGAGTGGGCCCGGCGCGAGGGCACCCCCGCCTACGACCCCGACGCCCGCCGGGGCGTGCTCAGGAACCTCGTCGTTCGCGAGGGCCGCCGCACCGCTCAGATCCAGACTCGCCTGGTCACATCGCCGGCCAGGTTCGCCCGGCCACCGGTGGACCTGCACACGGTCGTGGAGGGAACCGGGAGCGGCACCTCGGGCCCCACCGGCGTGCTCGGCGAGGAGTTCCTAGCGGAGGACCTCGCCGGCCTCAGGTTCCGCATCTCGCCTATGGCCTTCTTCCAGACGAACACCGAGATGACGGAGCGACTGAGCGAGCTGGTCGGCGAGGCTGCGGCCCTCACCGGCCGGGAGCGCGTCTTCGACCTCTACTGCGGCATCGGGACCATCGGCCTGACCCTCGCGCGCGATGCCGGCGAGGTCTGGGGCATCGAGACCGTCCCCGAGGCCATCGCCGACGCGGAACACAATGCGGGCGAGAACGGGATCGAAAACGCTCGCTTCACCGCGCGGGACGTCCGCCTGGGCGTCCGGCCGCTCCTGGAGGAGGCCGGTTCGCCGGACGTCGTCGTGGTGGACCCGCCGCGAGCCGGTCTCTCGAAGAAGGTGGTCCGCCGCGTGATCGAGTGCGAGGCCCGCCGGATCGTCTATGTCTCGTGCAACCCGACAACGCTCGCGCCGAACGCGGCTCAGCTCACCGAGGCCGGATATAGGCTGCGCCGCGTGACGCCCGTGGACATGTTCCCTCACACGCCGCACGTCGAGTGCGTCGCAGTGCTGGAGCGATGAAGGAGGGGTTCGGCGTCGCCGCGGGGCTTGATCCCGAGGTCGCCACTCCGCTCGCGGCGCGCTGCCAGGAGCTCGGCTACTCGTCGATGTGGTCGAACGACCATCCTGGGGCGAACGGTCTCGACACCCTCGCCGCATTCGCCGAGGGAACCGCCGAGCTCGAGCTCGGCGTAGCGGTGATGGCGCTGGACCGCCACGAGCCCGCCGGGATCAACGAGCGCATCGACACCCTCGGCCTACGCCGGGAGCGACTTTGGATCGGCGTGGGCGCAGGGTTCTCCAAGCGCCCGCTGACGACGATGCGCGAGGCCCTGCCGGCGCTGCGCGAGGCCATCCCCGGCGTGCGCTTGGTCCTCGCCGCGATGGGGCCGAAGATGTCCGCCCTGGCGGGCAGCGGCTTCGATGGCGCCTTCCTCAACTGGATGACCCCCGAGTTCGCGGCGGGCGCCCGCGAGAGCGTCCACTCCGGAGCGGCTGAAGCGGGTCGCGAGCCGCCTCCCGTCCTCGGGTACGTCCGCACGGCCGTCGGCGACGACGCGAAGCAGCGCCTGGCGAAGGAGGAGTCCTTCTATCGCGACCTCCACGACGGGTACCGGCGCCAGTTCGCGCGCCTCGACCGGCCAACCGGCACAGTGGGGGTCGCGGCGGGCGGCTCCGACGCGGCACGCAGGGGTCTCGACGAGTACGACGCGCTGGACGTCGTCGTGGTCCGAGGTCTGGCCAGCGCGACGCTCGAGGACATGGGAGCCCTTGCCGCGGCGGCGGCGCCGACTTGAGGCGGGCGCTCCTCATCGCGTTGGCCGCCGGCCTCGTCGTTGCGGCACCGGCGCACGGCAGGTGCGCCTGAAGATCCAGCCGCGAGGCTAGAACTCCGCGTCGGCGTCCTCCTCCTGCTCGGCGAGGGGCGTCAGCTCGCCCGCGCAGGTGGTGCAGAGCGCGGCGCTCGCTCCCTCATCGAGAATCCGCTGCTTCTCGGTGGTGGTCAACGTCGCGCCGCAGTTCTCGCAGCGCTCAGGCAACTCCTCGATCGTGCGCTCCTCGAGGTCCATATCTAGTGCGGCGGCTGCGCCGCCTGACATGCCTGACTCGTCGCTAGACGCTCCTCGACAAACACCACTTGCAGTCTAGACCCGAGCGATCAGTACGGCGGAAGGTCGGAGTACCACTCGCCGAGCGCGCGGAATGCGGTCCAGAACTCGCGCTTCGCCTCCTCGGAGTCGAGCGACTCGTCGATGTCCGGCACGTAGAGCGCGTCGATCGTGGGCGTGAGCTCCTGGACAACGCCGAGCTCCGGCTCAAGCGTTCGCGATAGCGGCACATCCACGTCGTTCACCACCTCGAGCGCCCGCTCGCCCATCACCACCACGATCCGCGGCTGAACGATGGCGACCTCCTCGACGATGCGCTCGATGCATTCCCCGCCGGCGAGCGACGGGTCCGACACCGGGCATTTCACGCACAGCGTGCCGTAGACGACGAGCGGATCGATGTTCAGCCGGCGGAAGCTCTTTTGCAGCGCGTTGCCGGCGCGGCCGTAGAAGGCGACGCCCTCCTCGATCTCCGCCGCCGTCGGCGCGAACTTCAAGAGGAAGATGTCCGCCTGCGGATGGCCCGAGCCGAGGACCGGCATCAGGTTGCCGCGCGGGCAGTGCGAGCACTCCTGCAGGCGATGCGTGAGCTCGTTCAGCTCGCGGATCGCCCGCTCGAGGTACTTCTCCTGGATCTCGTCGTCCGTGGTCGGCAAGTTGGCTCCAACTCTCGCTGCGTTGCGCCCCTTCTTTGACGGCCCCGACGCTGCTCCTCCCGCGTGCATCAGCCCGTGCGCCTCTCACGGCGCCTCGCGGCGGCCCCGGAGCGCCCGGAGGTCTGCAGAAACTTCAGCGCCTGAACGTAGATCAGGTTCTTGTGCTTGCGCACGATGTCGGCGTCGCGCATCGCCTCCAGGAACTCCTCGGGGCCGTCGAAATCGTGGACGCGGATCATCACGCTCCCCAGCCCCTGCGCGACGTGGCTGTCGGAGCCGGCGCCCGGAACGATCCGGTACTTGGCCGCGAAGCGCTCGGCCTCCTCGTTGAACGCCGTGAGCGCGACCCGGGGGTTGAAGACCTCCAGGATGTCGATGTCCTCCACGATGTCGAGCAGGTGCTCGTAGTCGGGCACCGAGTGCAGCCGGTCGAACGGGTGGGGAACGTAGACGAGGCCGCCCTGGCGGCGGATCTCGCCGATCGTCTCGGCCATCGTCATCCCGCGGGGGATCTTCTCCTCGATGAAGAGGCCGATCACCTCGCCCTGCTCGGCCGTCTTCACCTCCTCGGCGACGATCACCTTGACGTCGCCGTCGCGCTGGGCCCGCTCGCGAGCGGCGAGCGCCCCCGAGATCTCGTTGTGATCGGTGATGGCGATGGCCCCGAGTCCCCGCTCCTTCGCGGTCTGCAGCAGCACATCAACGGGCGTGGCGCAATCCGGGGAGTGGTCCGTGTGCATGTGCAGATCCACGTGGATCGCCCGGCGGTCGGCGAGGCGCTGCCGCACCGCGGGCTTTCCGTCGGCATCATGGCGCCGCGCCGCCACCCTGCGGTAGATCTCCTCCACCTGATCGACGACGGCGTCCCAGTCGCGAACAAAGCCTTGCGCGCCCTTGACGAGCTCGGCCCGCAGGCTCGGCGCGGAGACCAACCGCTCGAGCTGGCCTGTGAGGGTCAGGGCGTCACCGGCCTGAAACAACAGGCCACGCTCCCCCTCGCCGATCAGCTCCTGGTACAGCGGCAGGTGCGAGGCCACGGGGACCGTGCCCGATGCGAGCGCCTTCCTCAACAGCCCCGGGGCCATCTTGGGGCCACCTGACGCGGCACACACGATGTCCGCTCCCGCGATGAGCTCCTCCGGCGAGGCCTGCCGCGGGCCCAGCACGTGAACGCGCTCGCGCAGCCGGCGGGCGAGCCTGACCTCGGTCGCGCTCGGCGTCCAAACCGCCGCCTCCCAGTCGAGCTCCAGCGGCAGGCGCCGCAGCCCCCGCAGGAACAGCCGCAGCGCCCCGCGCTCTTCCTCGAGGCAGAACCCGATTCGCACCGCTTTGCCATCTGTCGGCCAGAACCCCTCGACATGCCCGTCCGCCCCCGGCTCCACCAGCTCGTATGTGCCCGGGAAGAACCGCTGGATCAACTCCGACGTTGCCCCGGAGCTCACGGTGCGAGCGTCCAGCCGCCCGAAGAAGATTTCGACCAGCGGACGTGCCACCTGCGTCGACAGGATCCGCTCGGTCGGCTCGTGAAAGGTCCCGACGTTCAGTGACCGGGAGTGGCGAAGGGCGACCGCGCCCGCGCTGGGCGCGAACGGGTCGTGCACGTGAACGACGTCGAGGTCGACGCCGCCGAGGAGGTCCTCGAGCGGCCGGCTGAGGTCGATCGGAACGGGCGCCGCGCGCGGGCCGGGACCGCGCGGCATCGACAGGCCAGAACCGACCGCGAGCACCGGTGGGCCGTCGCGCCCGCCCGCCCGCTCCCCCTTCCACGAACGGCCGAAGAGCGACGCGGGACGGTCGCGCGCGGCAAGGATCGCCCGGCGCGACTCGCGCACCGCAGCCCGGGATCGCGACGGGGCCGCGACCACGACGCCATGCCCGCGCTCAGCGAGCCCGGCGGACACTCGCTCGACGAACTCGTTGACCTCGTGCGTGGCGCCCCAGGGCTGCGGGCTCACCTGGACGATCGAAAGCTGCTCCGGGGTCACGGGCGGAGCATAGAAGTGGCGCGTAGCGATGAGGCCCGCCGGATGACGGGCATCGTCACGTCGTCGATCAGTCCACGCCTATTCCGCCGACTCGGCGGCGAGCTCCTTGGCGCGCTCGCCCGGCGCCTTGCGCGCGTGCTCGCGGATGAACTCGTCGGTCAGCGCCCGCGCCTCGTCGTCGGGACGCTGGGTGTGCGGCGACTTCATCAGGTAGCTCGACGGCCCGTCGAGCTGCCCCGCGACGCCGTCGTTCAGCGCGAGCTTGGCAATCCGCACCGCGTCGATCACGATGCCGGCCGAGTTGGGGGAATCCCACACCTCGAGCTTCAGCTCGGCGGTGAGAGGCACATCGCCGAACGCCTTGCCCTCGAGCCGGATGTGCGCCCACTTGCGGTCCGTGAGCCACGCGACATAGTCGGACGGCCCGACGTGGACGTCGTCGGCGGGCAGCTCGTGGCCCATGATCGAGGTGACGGCGTTGGTCTTGGACTCCTTCTTCGACGCGAGCCGCTCACGCTCGAGCATGTTGTAGAAGTCCATGTTTCCGCCGACGTTGAGCTGCGAGGTGCGCTCGAGGCGCACGCCGCGGTCATGGAAGAGCCGCGCGAGCTGACGATGGACGATGGTGGCGCCGACCTGCGACTTGATGTCATCGCCGACGATGGGCAGCCCGTGCTCGCGGAAACGACCGTCCCAGTAGTCCTCGCGCGCGATGAAGACCGGCAGGCAGTTCACGAACCCCACGCCGGCCTGGAGCGCCTGCTCGACGTACCACTTGGTCGCCTGCTCGGAGCCGACCGGGAGGTAGCAGACCAGCACATCGGCCTTCGTGTCCTGGAGGATCCCGACCACGTCGTCGGTGGATCCCGGAGCCTTCGTGATCTTCTCCTTGAGGTACTTGCCGAGCCCGTCATGCGTCATCCCGCGGTGTACCGGAACGCCGAGCTCGGGGACATCGGCGAACTTGATCGTGTCGTTCTGACCCGACCAGATCGCCTCGCCGAGGTCCTTCCCGACCTTCTCGGCGTCGATGTCGAAGGCGGCGACGAACTCGACGTCGCGCACGTGGTAGCCGCCGAGGTCGACGTGCATCAGGCCGGGCACGTCCTCGGCGGGATCAGCGTCCGCGTAATAGGTGACGCCCTGGATGAGGGAGTTGGCGCAGTTGCCGACGCCGACGATTGCGACGCGGACCTTGCCGTCGTCGATCAGGTGGCCGTTGGCCGTGGCGCCATTGGGAGATCCGTTCTCGGTGCTCATTCGGTTCGAAGTCCTCCTGCGGCTTGAGGGGAAGCCTCCTACTACGCCGCGCTCGTATGCCGGTTACACCTCGGGCAGGTCCAGCTCCCTCAGCTCTCGTCGCACGTGCCACACCCTCTGCACCACGGTAACGGCTGTAAGGGCAGCCATAGCGTAGATCGCCGGAGCAAGCAGCTCAATGTCGAAGAGCCCCGCGCCCTTGGCGAACACCAGACCGATCGACAGCAGCACTACCCGTACCGGCCGCGTGGCAATCCCAACCTTGCACTCCACGCCGAGCGCCTCCGCGCGGGCCCGCGTGTAGGAGACCATCAGCGACCCGAGCACCGTCAGAACGCAC
>VAYL01000194.1:529-7246 GCA_005884305.1 Actinomycetota bacterium | reverse complement strand
ACGGGAATTCCCGGCTACGGAAACGGGAACGGCCGCGACGACATCGCGGTCGAGCCGGACCGCCGCGCCGCGATCGCTCAGGCGCTCGCCGAGGCCGAGCCCGGCGACACGGTCGTCATCGCCGGCAAGGGCCACGAGCAGGGCCAGGAGTTCGCCGGTGGCCGGAAGATCCCGTTCGACGACCGGACCGTCGCCGTGGAGCTCCTCGCGCGGATGGCGGCCCGATGATCGAGCTCCCCCCGGAGCGCATCGCGGCGGCGGCGGGCACGAGCGTCCTTGCGGAAGGCGGCGGTGGCAGGCCCGAGCGGGCCGTGGTCGACTCTCGTGAGGTGCGCGAGGGGGATCTGTTTTTCGCGCTGCCCGGCGAACGCGCGGACGGCCGGGAGTTCGCGGCGGACGCCCTGGCCGCCGGCGCGTGGGGCGTTGTCGTCGACCCCGCGCGCGGCCGCCTTCTCGTACGCGAGGCCGAGCCCAGCGGATGGGTGCTGACCGCGACCGATCCGCTCGCCGCTCTGCAGAGCCTGGCGACGGCGTGGCGACGCGAGCTCGCGTGCCCCGTCATCGGCATCACCGGCTCCGTGGGCAAGACCTCGGTCAAGGACATTTGCCGCGCGATCCTGCCACTGCGCGTTCACGCGAGCCGAGAGAACTTCAACACCGAGATCGGGCTTCCGCTGGCGATCCTCGAAGCCCCGCCCGAGACCGAGGCCCTGGTGCTGGAGATGGCGATGCGCGACCGGGGCCAGATCGCCGAGCTCGCCCGGATCGCCGAGCCGGATGTGGGGGCGATCACCAACATCGGCCCGGTCCACCTGGAGCTGCTCGGGACGATGGAGGCGATCGCCGAGGCGAAGGCGGAGATCCTGACCGGGCTGCGCGACCGGGGCAGGGCGGTCATCCCGGCCGACGAGGAGGCGCTCGAGCCGCATCTGCACGAGAGCGTAGTCACGATCACCTTCGGACCTGGCGGCGACGTCTTCTGCCGCGGATATGAGAGCGATGGCCGCTCGATCGAGGCCGTGATCGGCACTCCCGACGGCGAGGAGAACTTCCTGTTCCCCTTCGGCGAGGCACACAACCTCCGGAACGCCCTGGCGGCGATCGCGATCGGTGCCGCTCTGGAGGCGCCGCTCGATGAGATGTCACAGCGGGCCTCGGGGATAACCTTCTCGCGCCTTCGGGGCGAGCTGATCGAGCTGCCGGGCGAGATCCTCCTCGTGAACGACTGCTACAACGCGAATCCGATCTCCATGCGTGCGGCGCTGGAGCACCTTGCGTCCCTCGACACGAAGGGGCGCCACGTCGCGGTCCTCGGGGAGATGCTCGAGCTGGGTGGTGACGCCGAGCAGTACCACCGCGATGTTGGGGCCCAGGCCCGCCAGCTTGGCGTCGGGCCGATCGTCGGCGTCGGGGAGCTCGGGCGCGAGTACGTGCCGGACGCGTGGGCGCCGGACGCGGAGGCGGCCGTTCCGCTGGCCGAGGCGATGATCGAGCCGGGCGACGCGGTCCTGATCAAGGGATCGCGTGCGGTCGGGCTGGAGCTCGTGACCGACGAGCTCGTCGCGCACCGCGGGGCGGGCGGCGGATGACCCCCATGATCGCCCTCGCCTCGACCGCGGTCGATCGCGGGCAGATCCTCATCGCCGGTATCGCGGCGATGCTCATCACGATCTTCCTCGGCCCCAAGTTCATCGAGTTCCTGCGCGAGCGCGAGTTCGGCCAGCACATCCGCGAGGAGGGCCCGGAGGAGCATCAGGTCAAGGCTGGCACGCCCACGATGGGCGGCCTGATCATCTTCATCGCAATCGCGGTCCCGTACCTCGTGCTGGGCCCCCGGGACACGCAGAGCCTCGCGGTGTTCGGCGTCGCGATCGGCGCCGCCGTCCTCGGCTTCGCGGACGACTTCATCAAGGTCACGAAGCGCCGCTCGCTCGGCCTGCCCGCTCGGGTCAAGATCCTCGTCCAGATCGGGCTCGCGGTCGCGCTGTGGTGGGTGGCGACCGACCAGGTCGGCCTGGATCCGCGCCTTCAGGTGCGGATCTACGACGCCCAGGTCTACATCGGGCCGGTTCTCTACGTGATCCTGGTGTTCCTTGTGATCGCCGGCGCGTCGAACGCCGTCAACCTCACCGACGGCCTCGATGGCCTCGCCGCGGGGGCCTGCGCGATCGTCCTGCTCGCCTACACCGCGATCACGATCATCAGCGGCCAGAAGGGCCTGGCGCTGCTGTCCGCCTGCCTCGTCGGCGCCTCGGTTGGGTTCCTGTGGTTCAACTCATTCCCGGCGTCCATCTTCATGGGCGACACCGGCTCGCTGGGCATGGGCGCCGCGATCGGCGCCTTAGCCGTGATGACCCAGACCGAGCTCCTGCTGATCATCCTCGGCGGGATCTTCGTGATCGAGGCGCTGTCGGTGGCCGTCCAGGTCCTGAGCTTCAAGATGTTCCGTCGCCGCGTTCTGCTGATGGCTCCGGTGCACCATCACTTCGAGATGCTCGCTTGGTCGGAGACGAAGATCATGCTGCGCTTCTGGATCATTGCGGCGGTGTGCGCGGGCATCGGCTTCACGCTGTACCAGCACTCGATCGGCTGACATGCTCGCCGCGCTGGGCTGGGGAGCTCTCGCGGCCTCCTCGCTCCTACTCGGCGTGGCGCTGGCATTCGCGCGCCGCTGGCCAGTCAAGTGGGTTGGCCTCGTTCTGGCGTTCGGCGCCGGCGCCCTGATCAGCGCGATCAGCTTCGAGCTGGCACTGGAGGGAGCCAAGGCGGGCGGTCTTGGCGTCACCGCAATCGGGCTGGCGATCGGGGCGCTGACCTACTTCTTCCTCGATGGCGTCATCGCCAGGCGCTTCGCGGCCGGGCGCGGTCGCCCGGGGCGCGCGACCTCCTCCGACGCTGGCCCTGCGCTCGCGCTCGGGGCGTTCCTGGACGGCGTGCCCGAGCAGATGGCGTTGGGCATCGGGCTGGCGGCGGGCGCGGGGATCAGCGTCGGGCTCCTGGTCGCGATCTTCGTCTCCAATCTGCCCGAGGCGATCGGCTCGGCGACCCAGATGGAGAAGGCCGGCACCGCTCGGCGAACGATCCTGCGATTGTGGCTCGCCGTGGCGGCGATCTGCACGCTCGCCGCCGTCGCCGGCTACGCGCTGGCCGACGTGACCGCGGGCGATTTCCAAGCCATCATCAACGGCTTCGCCGCGGGGGCGCTGATCGTGATGCTGATCGACTCGATGATCCCGGAGGCCACCCGCGAAGCGGGGCGCACCGCGGGCCTGGTCACGACCCTGGGGTTCGCGGTCGCCACCGCCCTGTCGGCGGCGTCGTAGCGCCCCGCGGACTCAGCTCTGCGCGTGCGGCTTCACCTCGAGCCCGGTTTCGATCAGCCAGCGCCTGATCGTGTCGTGCATCGCTCGCACTCCAACGATCGGCTCCGGAGGCTCGCTCCACGCGGCCGGCACCAGGGCGAAGGGGTGGCTCTGCCAGCCGCCGAGCCCGCCGTGGGAGCCCATGAATTCCTCGAACGGGGCCACCTCGTCGGCGTCCGGGTCGTACATGCAGTTGACGAGGATGTCCGGGCAGTGCGGGAAGCCGTCGGTGCGGCGGAGATGGTCGGCCGCGGTGGGCCCGAATCCCTGGAGGGGGTCCTCGCCGGTCACTTGGTCATCGCTGAGCCGCCGGCTGCCCCGGGCGCCCAGCACCACGGCGCCGTCGGCGTCGGCCCGGACCATCACGAACCCGATCCCGGGATGGCTCACGAGCGTGCTTATGAGGCGGGGATGGGCTGACTCGATCTCGGCGATCGAAAGGCGATGGTCGCCCCCGGGCAGCGAGATCAACCCCAGGCCGCCGGACGCCAGGACCACAGCGGCGTGGTCCGACGCCACGGCCTTGGCCGACTCCTCGATTGCCGCCCGGTTTGGCCCGAGCACCACATCGCCGTCGACGACCCGATCCCGCGTGGCACGGGCGACCATCCCGCCAAGTGAGCTCAGCCCCTCGTCCGGGGCAGGGGGCGCGTACACCTCGCCATCGACCAGCGCGCCCCGCACGAGCTCGTCCAGCTCGACGCCGTAGCGCTGGCGAAACGGACGGCCCTGGGTCTGCCCGTGGTCCGACAGCACGACGAGGTGATACGGGCGAGGGGCCTGTTCGGTTGCCCTCTCGAGGCGCGCAAGCTGCGCATCGTGCTGCTTGAGGACCGCGAAGGCGTCCGGCTGCTCGATGCCGGAGTGGTGAGCGACCTCGTCATAGCCGACGAACGTCGAATAGACGACCGGGACGCCCTGGACGATGTCGCCGAGGAGCGTGGCGACGTTGAGGTCCCGCATGACGACGGTGATCGCGCCCCTCATGAACGGATAGAGGCCGCCGCGGTTGACGTGCTCCTCGCCGCGCTTTCTCTGTCGCCGGGCGGCCTGCCGCTCGAGCATGACGTCCCAGAGATAGAGCGCGATCGTGCGCGTGAACCCGTAGGGGTCCGCGAAGTAGGCGAAGTACTCCTGCGCGCTCGAGCGCTGGCTGTCGCGGAGCACGCTCATCGTCGCCGAGCAGTGCGGCGCGTCGCCCGAGAACATGTTTCCCCGGCTCGTGCCGCCCACTGCCAGCAGGCCGCCGCCGTCCGAATGCCGCCGTTCCAGCTCCACCGCGTCCTTGCCGTGGTTGGAGACCATCGTCTTGCCGCTCTCCTTCTCGTACCACCGGAAGGCGGGCATGTCGTGGTTGCTCCCCAGCAGCAGCCCCGCCTGGCTGGCGCCCGTCTGCGAGGACAGGTCGCACTCCCAGGGCACGATGCGGTGCGTGCGCTCGTCCAGCCAGCGGGACATCGTGGGAGCGTGCCCCTCGCGGAGCGCCCGCCGGAGCACCGGCTCGGCCAGGCCGTCGATCTCGAACATGATCACGCCTGGAACGTCCGTGCGGTTGGCGTCGCTGATCCGCCGCGCCCGCCGCCGCACCAGGCGAAGCTGGCGGGCGTCGTCGTCGAGTCCGAGCGCGGGCGCGAGGACCATCAGGCTGGCCGAGAGGACGAATGCGACGACCACCGCGGCCAGAAAGCCGGGCGCGGTGCCGTCGACCAGCTTGATCGCCAGGGAGATGATCGCTGCGTTCAAGACCAGCGAGCCGAGCCCGAAGGTCAGGACCGTCAGCGGCAGGAGCAGGCGGATCAGCAGCGGCCACAGGAGCGCGTGGAGGATCGCGATCACCGCCGTGGTCAGCAGGACCGCGCGGAAGCTCGGGACGTCGATTCCGCCGACCACCGCAGCGAGGGCCCAGAAGATCAGGCCTACGAGCAACCACAGGGCCAGAAGGCGGAGCGCGAGCCAGACCGCCCGCTGGATCCCGCGCCCCCGGCTCATGTCCGGTCCAGCGAGGTCTCAGAACCCGGTTGAAGCACTCGGACCTCGACCTCGGGCGCGAGCTCCTTCGCCAGGCGGGCGAACTCAAGCGGGGGCCTCTCGAGCGGCGCCGGCCGGAGCCGTCGAAGGCCGACCGGGTAGAAGGTCCCCCAGTGAATCGGCACCGCGAGCCGCGGGTGAAGCAGCGCCAGCGCCCGGGCGGCCGTCTCGGGATTCAGATGGCCGGGCCCGACGGTGGGGCCCCAGCCCCAGACCGGAAGCAGCGCCACGTCGAGTGGGCCGAGGTCGGACATCGCGGAAAACAGCTCCGTATCGCCAGCAAAGTAGACGTTTCGGCCACCGGACCTGATCACGTAGCCGAGCGGTTCGATCTCGGAACCCCACGGGTGGCGGCGCCCGTCGTGCTGGGCCGGCACCGCGGTCACCTCGATCTCGCCAATCGAGACGGTCTCACTCGGGCCGATCTCCTGAATCCGATCGAGGCCCGCCTTCCTGACCCACCCGGCGGCGCCGCGCGGAACCACAACCGGCGTCTTCGGAGGCACTCGGCGAAGCGAGCGAACGTCGAGGTGGTCCAGATGCGGGTGCGAGACGATCACCACGTCAGCGGCTTCCGGCAGCTCGGGCGACGGCGACGGCCCCTGCCGTCGCAGCGGCCCGAGCCATCCCCTCAGCATGGGATCGGTGAGGATCGAGCCTCCCTCGAGCCGAAGCAGGGTTGTCCCGTGGCCGATGTACGTCAAGCTGTCCATGGCTTGTGATTAGGTGCTCATCATGAAGGGGTTCGGCCGATGATTCGTGGCCGCCTTTTCCGTCGCCGTACCGCCGCCGAGCCCGGCGAGGACGAGTACATCGAAATGGCGTTTTCTCGGCGCCGCAGTGGCTTCGCGATCTGGGTTTCACGTCGTGGTTGCTCGTCGGCGTCGTGGTGCTCCTCGTCGGGCTGATCTGGATCCTCTCGCTCACGGAGGTCATCGTCATCCCGGTGATCGTCGCCGGAGTCATCGCGGCGGTCACGGAGCCGCTCGTGTCGTTGCTCAGGCGTCACCGCGTTCCCAGGGCCGTTGGTGCCTTGCTGGTCCTGCTTGCGATCGTGGCTGCGGGCGGGCTGGCGACCTACCTGATCCTTCGCGGGGTCGGAAGCGAGGCATCCGGCATCAGCGATCACCTCACCGCCGGCGCCGACAAGATCGAGGGCTGGCTCAAGGACCTCGGCGTCAGCGACAGCACAGCCCAGGGGGCCAACCACGACATCAGCTCGGGGGCCAGCGCCAGCTTCCACGATTTGCTCAGCGGCGTCGCAGGTGGGATCGAGAAGCTCTCCTCGCTGGCGTTCTTCCTAGCGATGACCGTGCTGAGCCTGTTC
>VAYL01000194.1:0-437 GCA_005884305.1 Actinomycetota bacterium | reverse complement strand
ACAGCTCAGTCGCTGCGCGGCTACTTCCTGGGGGTCACGATCGTGGCGACCTTCTCGGCGGTCCTGGTCGGCGGCGGTGCCCTGGCTCTCGGAGTGCCGCTCGCCGGCACGATCGCGGTGATCACGTTCGTCGGCGGCTACATCCCGTACCTGGGCGCCTGGGCGGCCGGCGCCTTCTCGGTGCTGCTCGCGCTCGGGGGCGCCGGCCCGGAGGCGGCGGGCGGGATGATCGTGATCCAGCTGCTCTCCAACGGGCCGCTCCAGCAGATGGTTCAGCCCGTGGCCTACGGAGCCGCCCTCGGGATCCATCCGCTCGCGGTCCTGGTGGTGACGATAGCGGGCGGTGCCCTGTTCGGCGCGGTGGGACTGATCCTCGCCGCCCCGATCACCTCGGCGATCGTTCGCATCTCGGCGGATCTCGCCCGCGCCCGGGCTGA
>VAYL01000193.1:13204-18338 GCA_005884305.1 Actinomycetota bacterium | reverse complement strand
CCAACGAGGAGTTCATGGAGGCGTTCCTGGTCGGGCTCAGCCACGAGATGGGGAGAGAGCTCTTGTGGCGTGAGTACCCCACCGACCAGCGGGGCAGCTACTTCCGCCAGTTCTGGCGCCAGCAGGCCACCGACCCGGCGCAGCGCCAGGCTGCCTACGACCTCGCGCAGCAGATCCACGCCTTCACACGGGCGCCGCTGGGCCAGCACATCGCCGCCTCGCTCCAGGGCAAGCTCGTGTTCCTGATCCGCGGCGAGCTGATCCGCCGCTACCCCGACGCGATCGTGCTGGCGCTGCGGGCGGGCAAGGTCGACGACGACGGGCGGCCGCAGTTCGTCGAGCCCGGCACGGAGGCTCCGGGCGACCCCCCGGCGATCGCGCCCATCCTGTTCCACGCCCATCTGGAGCCCGATATCGTGCTGACCGGGTTCGATCTCAAGGCCAGCGACGTGAGAGCCCGCCCCGACGACCAGGGCTGGTGGTTCGTAGTCGCGGAGCATCCCACCGGGCCGCGGTTCGGGCTCGACACGAGCCATGCGACCGAGGCCCCGTGGGTCACCCGCCAGACGCTGGCCTGGATCCGGCTTGCCGACCTGGCCAAGCCCGAACCGGCGCCGGACGCCCCGCCGCTTCCCGCCGACCTGCCGGTGCGCGCGCTGCCAGACCGGGGGCACTCGTTCCTCGACGCCATCGACCCCGCGCTGGGGCCGATTGCCGACACGACCGAGGCCGGCTCGCCGACGACGATCTGGGGCCACGACGCGGGCGGGGTCGCGCACCTCCTGCTCCAGGACCCGGTCCGCGCCGCTTTCGAGGGCAAGAAGATGCTCGACGACATCGGGGTGAACCCGTGATGCCTCCGGACCCCTGCGACGCCGACCCGGGCGTGCCCCTCGTCCTGCTGCCGGTGCGGCTGGAGACGCGGTTCACGGACGACGGTGCGGCGCTGCGGGTTCGCATCTATCCCGACGACGTGCATGTGGACCGGCTGGACCGGGGCGTCGCCGCGGACGAGCGCGACGCCGGGATGGTCTACTGGCGGGCGCTGTGGGGCGGCGACGAGGAGGCTGAGCGGGTCGCCTTCGACCGCCTGGCGAAGGACGTACACCGCGAGCGGGCTGCCTGGATCGCCGAGGCGCTTCGGCCCAACAACATCGCCGAGCGCCCGCCGCCCGGCGGGCAGCTCGGCCCGCCGGTAGCCCGCGCCCTTCCCGACCGCTTCCTGGTCCGGGTCACGCAGGCCGGCGAGTCGAAGACCGTGCCCGGCAGCGCGATCGCGCCGGAGGTCGTGGTGGGGCTGCCGGATGACCCCGACCCCGCGGCGCTCGTCCGCCAGGACGGCGTGACCCTGGGGCCGGGGATGGAGTGGATGACGAGCTACGGCGTCGCCGTCGACGCCGGGATGGCGGTGACCGTGGAGCTGGGCCGCCCAGGGGAGCCGGTCGAGAGCCTGCTGGTCTTCGGGGTCCGGGGCGGCCTGGACGCCCCCGGCGCGGCGGAGGAGCTGGAGCGCCTGTTGGTCTCCCACCGCTTCGGGCACGGCGCCGCGATCGTCCCGCAGGGCACGCCGACGAACAACACGGAGTCCGACCGCTCGGCTTGGCAGCGCCACCCCGAGCCGCGGGCACCGGCGACCCGGGCGCCCGCCGAGGACCTTCCCCCCGATGCGGACGCGGTGGTCCTGGCCCGCGCGCTAGGGATCGACGCCGTGGCGCTCCGCGACCTCGACGGGGCCACCGAGCGCGAGCAGGGCCAAGCGCGGGCGGCGAACACGGCGCTTTGGGCGGCGAGCTGGGGCTCCTTCCTCCAGCGCCTTACGACCGTCACCTCGGGCCGGCCGACGATCACCGATGAGCAGCGCGCGGCGCTTCGCGACCTCTTCCAGGACCACGTCCGCGGCCGCGGCCCGCTGCCCGCTATCCGGCTCGGCGATCAACCGTATGGGCTGCTCCCCGTCTCCGCGCACGACGGGCGTTGGCAGCCGAAGGAGGACTCCCTCGAGCCGCGACTCACCGAACTCCTGCGTCGCGCCCGCGCGATCCTGCGCAAGAGCCTGGGGGCGGTCCCCAAGGTTGGTGAGGGTGCGCTCGACGACGCGCTCCTGGAGGTCCTCGGCTCCGGACCGCAGGCGCTCGGCGTGCGGGTGCGCTCGATCGCCTCGAAGACGATGTCCCAGATCGGGCCTCACTTCATCCCCATGGACGGCGACGACGCCGAGATCGGGACGAACGCGGACTGGGTGATCTGGAGCGCGCTCGGCTTCGACCCGTCGGAGATCGGGCCGAATGGGTCGCTGGGACGGACGACGCGTCCGCTCGGCCTGCCCCAGGTCCACGAGAGCGACATCGATTACATCAAGGCACTGCTCGAGCCCGGGCTCCCCCGCCACAGCGTCCAGAGCGTCTTCCAGGCACTGCTCGAGCTGGCCCACGCTGCCGAGCAGAAGGCGGCCGGGGATGCCTCGTCAGTGGAGGAGTTGACCGGCCTCGAGGAGCGCGCGGTCGAGGTCGCGGGTGAGCTGGCACCGCGGATCCGCGAGCTGGTGGAGCTCGCCCAGCACGCGAATGGCGAGCTTCCGCGCAGGGTCGGGGCGGAGCATCTGAACGAGGTTGCTAGCGGGATCGCGCAGGAGGTCGGCGAATCCGGGCCCAGCCTGCTCGCCACCCACCAGCCGCTTGCGGCCGTGCGCGGCTCGCTCTCCGAGGTCGCCCGCGACCCGGCTCTGGCCGCGGCCGAGGCCGCCCCCCTGGCGCTGGGGGCGCTCGGCGCCTGGATCCGCGCCCAGCACCGGCTGGCCGAGTTCTACGATGCGCTCGAGGAGCTGGCGGCGACGAGCGAGGACGAGCGGCGGATCCTGCTCGCCGAGGTGCTCGACACCTCCTCGCACCGCCTCGACGCCTGGATCACCGCGGTCGTTTCGCGGCGCCTTGACGCGCAGCGCGACGCGCGGCCCGACGGTGCGACGATCGGCGCTTACGGCTGGGTCGAGGACCTGGTGCAGGGCTCGGCGACGACCCGGAACGGCGGCTACCTCCACGCGCCAAGCCCCGCCCAGGCACGGACCGCGGGGATCCTGCGAAGCGCCCACCTGACCCACAACCCGGCCGGTGCCGGGCAGGGCGCCTTCGCGATCGACCTGACCAGCGCGCGAGTGCGCACGGCGATGTCCCTGGCCGAGGGCATCGCCCAGGGCCAGCAGCTCGGCGCCCTCCTCGGCTACCGGTTCGAGCGCCACCTGCACGAGCACGAGCTGGACCGCTTCGTGCTGTCGATCCGGGCGATGGCGCCGCTCGTCGCCGGCAAGCTGAACGACCGGGGCGAGACCCTTCCGCAGCCCGCGCAGGAGGCGATCGCGGCCGCGAACGTGGTGGACGGGGTGAGGCTCCTGGCCCTGAACCGTCAGGACATCAAGGTGAAGCTCGGGCACGCACCGGAGAACAACCCCTACCTCGACCCCAACGACTGGGAGTTCTCCGAGCAGGACGACTGGCCGGAGATCGAGCGGGCGCTCGACGAGGTCGCCGCCGCCACGAGGGCGTGCACCAGCTTGCGCAGGGCAACGTCACACGGGCCGCCGCCGCCCTCGACGCCGCCGCCGGCGATGCCCCCCCCGTGGAGTTCGACTTCGTCCGCACTCCGCCCGCCGGGGTCGCGCTCACCCACCGGCTGATGCTGGTCGCCCCCGATGGCATCCAGGGGACGGACGGCTGGAGGAGGACCGCGCCGCGGGCAAAGGCCGAGCCGAGGCTGGAGCGCTGGGTCGAGCGCCGGCTGGGCGCTGCTGGGAAGATCGTGCTCGGCGAGGGCGCGGGTGGCGCGCTCATGACGCTCAAGGACGCGGCGCTCTCGGCCCTGGACTTCGTCTTCGAAGCGGGGACCCCGGCGCTCCTGGAGCATCGCATCCGCGCCGAGGTCGCCGGGCTCGGCGATGGGCCCCTCGCCGAGCAGCGCGAGGCGTCGTGGCCAGCCGGCGCGGTCTCCTATCTGGAGGCGCTCGAGCACGCCGCGGCCCTGGGCCGCGTTCTGGCGGCCGCCAGCCCGGCCCTGCCCGCCGCCTTCGCTCGCCCCAGCGACCTCGATCCCAAGCGCCCGCTGGTGCCAGCGATCGATGCGCCCGCGCTGAGCGAGCTTCGCGGGCGGATCGACGCCGCGCTCGGCCCGCTCGGCCAGGCGACGACGGACCTCGCCGGCGCCCTTGGCGGCGGCGGCGATCCGGGCGCGGCGCTCGCCAAGCTGGCGGGCTACGGCATCCACGTACCGGCGGCGAAGGACCCCGCGGTCCGCCGGTCGGCGGCGGAGGCCGCCCTGGCCGAGGCGAGGCGGCGGGTCGAGGACGCGACCGTGACCCTCCAGGGACCCGCCCCCGGGCCGGGGCAACCGGCGCCACCACCGCCCGAGTTCGACGCCAACCGGGGTATCGCGGCCGGCAAGGCGATCTTCGGAGAGTCGTTCTGGACACTCCCCCTCGTCTCCAACGGCGGACCGGCGATCCTGAGGAAGCCGGCGTCGACGGCGAAGAGACCGGCGCCGAAGCCCGCCGAGCTTCGGCGCTTCGTCTCGGACGTCGCGAGCGTGCGCCCCGGAGTGGCCGCGTATACCGAGGCGATGCTGATCGCCGATGCGACGGGTGCGGCTTGCCATCCCGCCGTGGCGCAGCTCTCCGGCAAGGGCAAGCCCGGCGAGAAGCCGCTCGAGTGGATCGGCAAGCCGTTCGACTCGGCGCACCTTGCCGACGCGGGCCCGGTGATGAGCATCGTCTTCGACGCTCCGGGGGTGGTGGCCGACGACGACCGGGTGGCCGGCCTCGTGGTGGACGAGTGGGTGGAGGCGATGCCGCGCTGGCGCAAGCGCGAGCTGGAGAACGGGGAAGAGGCGCACGAGCTGATGCAGACGACGGGAGTAGCGCTGAACGCCAATGCTCCCGGGGCCCGGGCGCCGCAGGCGATCCTGCTCGCCGTCAGCCCGGACGGCGAGCGGTGGACCGCCGATGCGCTCGCCGCGACCCTGGTGGAGACGCTCGAGCTGTCGCGGCTTCGAGCCGTGACCCTGGAGCGCGCCGTCTGGCTGGGGAGGGTGCTGCCGGCCCTGCTCGAGCAGAGCTGGTCGCTTCAGGGGGAGGAGACAATGGACATCA
>VAYL01000193.1:12580-13145 GCA_005884305.1 Actinomycetota bacterium | reverse complement strand
ATGCCTAACCTCGCCGAGGGAGTACGGGTGACGCTGGTTCCGGCCGAACTCACGGCGGCGTTCCTTATCGAGCCACCCGGCTGGACACGGCTGGAGCCACAGTCGGTCTCCGGCGACCCCACTCCCGGGATGGAGGCGCGGATTCACGATCCCCTGTGGCTGCTCGCACGCCAGTGGCAGCTCGGCGAGTTCGACGGCGAGGACACCGGCACGCCGGTGTCGGTGCGGGTGCAGGCGGCGAGCGGCCGGGTGACGGCGTGGCAGCCCGGCGACCCGCAGGATGGCCCGGGAGCCGCCCGGGGCTGGGACGGCGAGAGCCCGCTGGATCCCGCGGTCGAGCGCGAGCCCACGCCGGCCCGCGGCCCGGGATTGCGGGCCCGCATCGAGGGCGGCTCGCAGTTCCTGGCGATGCTCGCCGACGCCGGCCTCGACGGGGTTCGAACGAAGACGCTAGAGAGATGCGCCCTGGATCGCGACGAGCGCGACGGCAAGCCTGGAGATCCCGACCGGCCAGCGGAGCGACGCCTGCGAAAGCTGTTCGGAGGGCGGGTTCCCGACGCCGAGC
>VAYL01000193.1:5785-12477 GCA_005884305.1 Actinomycetota bacterium | reverse complement strand
CCTCGGAGGACTCGTGGGTGGACGAGCGGCTCGAGTACCGGTTCCGGATCGGCGTGGCTGGGCGCGACGGGCAGGTGGTGCTGGACGCTCCGGCGTTCGACGGGGGCCGCGTGGACTGGCATGCGTTCGATGCGGCCGAGGACGGCGTGCCGCTCGAGCCCCCACCGGACGGCACCGCGCTCGTCGACCGCGACCAGACCGTCCTCGCGACACCGCTCACGTTCTCCGGGATGCCGGCGGACCGCTACTGGGAGTTCGAGGACGGGCAGGTGAACCTTGCTGCGCTCGACGTTCAGCCGCATGACCTGGCGCGGCTCGCACTCGTGGAGTTTGCGGTCGTCTACGGGAACGACTGGCTGGTGGTGCCGTTCGACGTGCCGGCTGGGTCGATGACGAGGATCGAAGGGGTCAGCTACACGACCACGTTCGGGGAGACCTTCACCGTCTCGGCGGCGGATCAGGGTCCGCCCGGGGAGCGGTTCCGGCTGTTCGCCGTCAGCGAGTCCGACGCCGAGACGACGATCGGCGGCCTAATCAACCCACCCACCGCCCCGGCGCGGATGGAGGGCCGGGCGCTCGAGGAGGTTCTGTTCGGCCGCGACGAGGGGGCGAACATGGCGTGGGGTATCGAGCGCCGCGTGCAGGGGCCCAGCGGGACGCCGCGAGAGCGCTCCGACGAGCCCGGGCCCGACCCGGTCCAGTCGCGGACCGAGCCCCCGGAGCCTGAGCTCGATTACCTCCTCCAGACCGAGGTGCCCGCCCGCTGGATCCCCTTCGTACCCGTGGCCAAAGCCGATTCGGCGTGGTCGATCGAGCTTCGCAAGGGGGCGCTCCTCGATCGCAATGACCCCCCGAGGCCGGTTCACCCGGTTGGAGTGCTGCTCCGCCCCCACCAGCCGATGGTCCTGAAGGGAGTGCGAGTCGAGCGGGTGCCCGTGCTCTGTCGTGATCCGGAGGGAAACTACGTTCGCTGGGTCGCCCGGCGAGCAACGGTGGGCAGGGGCGAGCCATCCAGCGCGCTGGCCTACGACAGCGCGATCAGGCGCAGCTGAATCGCGGGCCGGTCGGGCGCGATCGTGGCGGGGCCTGGAACCTCACCTGTGCCGCCCACCGTCGAAGAGTTCTCGAAGCAGCGGGACGGATCGGCGCATCCGCCTGGGACCTTTAATGCAAAGAGGCCCCCGCCGGCGCGAAGTCCTCTCGCGCAGACGAACCCGACCGATGGTTGGGGTCACGAAGCCCGAGTTCTTCCTCAAACTGAGAGACGGAGGGGCCGACGAGGGACTCGCGGTCAAGTGGACTTGCCACGAGCGGACCGAGCAGGGCGACGTCGCGCTCCTGTACCGCACTGAGATCTCGGACATCGCCCACCTGTTCCTGATCGACAGCCACAACCACGAGCTGTGGGAGGACAGCAACACGCTCACGCCCAGCCACGGTGCTTGGCACTGCGACGCGACGCTTGCATACTCACTTCGAAGCCCAATTCAGCTAGCTGCCCTTCGCGAGGATCAACGCCTGAGGGCCTGGGCGGCGCGAGGTCAACTTCCACCGCCTGGCGTTCGAGGTGCCGCCCGATGGATGGAGGGTCGCGCTCGAACTGGCGAGTCCCCGCGACCGAATCGAGCTACGCCGATACGGAGCCTCCTGAGTCGCTGAGCGTCTAATCGCAGTGGCAAGCGGGCCGTCTGCCGGCTCGACGCGCGACGCGCGAGCAGTCGCTTGGCCGGTGCATGGCCTGCTTCCTGCCGGTGCTGACACCGTAAACCGGATCCGGGCGAGCGGCCGATGCGAAAGCGTGCGTGCCGCGGCGTCCCCGCCGGCACAGCTAGGCCATCGTCAGCGCGTAGGCGGCGCCGGCGCTGAGGTCGTTGGCCACGACCGCATCGACGGTCAGAGCGAAGTCGGTGACGATTGCGCCCTGCGCGCCCGACAGCGCCGCGCTCGCGGTTTGCAGGGTTGCCTCGTCCGCGAACACCCGGACCGTGTAAGCGATCGAGGGGTCACTCGGGTCAGCCACGTTGAAATATCCGACGAAGCCCTCGGCGATGCTGTAGGGACCGACCAAGTCGCCGTCGATCCGGTTCAGCAGGTCGTTGACATCCCCAGCGGCGCCACCACCGATCGTGAGCTTGGCGATATGCATGTGCACGAGACTTCCCCTTTCTTCTGGGCTTCGGCACGCGAGAACGCCGTTTTCCGCGAGGTGAACGGCTGTACGCCCGACCGATACGACCATACCCGATGCGTTCTCGAGACCCTGTCGGTATTGCCGGTTTTGCGAGGAAGCGCAAACCCGACCGCGGCTGGTGCTAGCCGTTAGGGCGTCCGCCTACTAACACCGCGCTGCTGCTCCGCGAGGAACGCGGGCACGAGGCTCACCCAACGTGGCTTCCGGAGTGGATGAGAAGCAGGGTCCACGGACATCCCGCAAAGGCCGCAACGAAGCCGCCGTGAAGCCCATCCCGGTAGCGGTGCCTCCGCTCGCTCCTTGATTCCGAGCAGCATCTTGCGCTCCATGACGAGCGAGCCTGGCTCCATCAGCAGCATCCCGAGATGCTGTGCCGCCGCCGCACCCTTCATGGCGATTCGGTTGCGACTGATCAGTCGCGTGGAGCCGTCGCCCGGAGCAAGCGCAAAGGTCCATACCCAGTCCCCAGCCTCGGAGCGGTTTGACAGGACATGCTCCGGCTCGAGGATCTCGACCCGCATTCCGGGTCGCCCTTCCTCGCTGCGCAGCACGTCGCCCACCTCGAGGTGCTGCCACTCCGGGACGATCCGGTCCGCGCTGTGCATATCGAGGCCGATTACGTTCTCGATCCAGTCGTACGTGTAAGCGCCGGCACGTCCAGGGCCCATCTGCACCAGCCACGGCCAGATCGCCGATGGCGGTGCCTCGATCCCGATCGCCCGCGTCGCCACGATGTCCGCCGACTCGAGCAGCTCGTCTCCCGGTAGGCGCCGCGCCACCTCCTCATCGGTCGCGCCCCAAGTCAGCACCCAGTCGCGCAGATAGCGCCGGTACAGCCGGTCGGTTGCTACAGCGGACGTAGCGAGAGCCCCGAGAGACATGAGCATCCGAGCCGGTAGCCGTCTCATCGGCGGGAGACTTGCAGACTACGGCGCAAACCGAGTGCACCGGCGCCCGGAGACCGGGATTAGCATCTCGCGGGTGAGGGGAAGTTCGCGGCTGTCGGTGCTCGTGGCCCTGTGCGTGGGGTTGTTCGCGCTTCCACCGTCTGCGGGGGCGCATGCCCACCACTCCCGTCCCGTGCTGTTCACCGCGAACAGCGTCGCCGGGACCGTGACCCTGATCGACGCCCGAACGCTCAAGAAGCTGGGGCGGATCAACATCATCCCCGACGGCGACACGCCTCAGGACCCGGCGCAGGCGGCGATCTATCCGTTTCTCGTGAAGGAGGAGGGCGTCAACTACGCGCAGGGGATCGCGATCTCACCGAACGGCAGGGTGCTGTACGTATCGCGGGGCTATCTCGGTGACGTCGCGGCGTTCCGGATCTCGACGGGCAAGGAGCTCTGGCGCCTCCAGACCGACAGCCTGCGGGCCGACCATGTGGCCCTCTCGCCAAACGGCCGCCGGCTCTTCGTGTCGGCCCTCACCGCGAACAAGGTGCAGGTGATCGACACCCGCACCCACGAGTTCATCGGCTCGTTTCCGACCGGCACCTGGGCGCACGTCGACGAGTTCTCTCCGGACGGGCGCTTCATCTACAACGGCAGCCTCGGCAATCAGCTCCTGCCGCAGGGACACGACGGGAAGAAGCAGCTGACCGTCGCCAATCCTTGGACGCTCACGGTCGTGCGCACGTTCCAGTTCAACGCGGGCGTTCGCCCGTTCGTCTTCACGCCGAGCGGGCGGCTGATGTTCATCCAGCTCTCCTTCCTCAATGGCTTCATCGAGTTCAACCCCCACACCGGCAAGCGGCTCCGGACGGTGCACCTGCCGATCTCAGGGCCCGGGCGCGGCGTGCCGCCCGATCAGTACCCGAACGACGCCGCGCACCACGGGATCGCGATCTCGAACGGCGGCCGGTACATCTGCGACGCGGCGACGATCTCCAACTACGCCGCTTTGGTCAAGCGGCCGTCGCTGAGGATGGTCGCGAAGATCCCGGTGGGCGACGAGCCCGCCGAGGCGGAAACAAGCCTGGACGGCCGCTATTGCTTCATCACCTCGCGGGGTCCGAAGGCCAACACCGTGTCGGTCATCTCCTACCGAAAGCGGCGTGAGGTGAAGCGGATCCGCGTCGGCCGCCACCCCCAGGAGGAGCAGGAGGCCAGGCTGCCGAGCGCGGTGCTCCGAAGGGGAGGCTTCCTGCCGCCTCACTGAGCGGCCGCTGCCTCAGATGCCGCGAAGCGCGGCCACGATCTCCTCGGGCGTCGCGTTGTCGCTGGCGTCCTCGGACATGTGCGACCACGCGACCGAGCCGTCGCGGCCGATGATCATCGTGCCGCCGAGCTGGGCGGGATGGCCGATCGTGCGTCCCTGCGGCTGGCGCGAGCGCATCGAGCTGATCAGCCCCTTCGCCATGACCTTCGGACCGACGAGCTCGTTGAGCGTGGCCACCTTGGCGCCGGCCGCCTTGTAGCTCCTGCGCTTCTCGTCGGCGAGCACAGTCAGGTCGATGCCCTGGCGGCGGCGAAAGTGCGCCGCGTGGCGCGGCGTCGCCTGCCCGATCAGGACGAGCTGCGCCCCCTCCTTCTCGAAGGCCCCTCGCTCGCGGTACGACTGCACCGCGTGTTGGCGGCAGTACGTTCAGCCGTAGTGCCGTAGCCAGACGAGGACCGCCGGGGCGTCCTTCCAGTAATCCCCCAGCCGGTGCTCGGCGCCATCCTGATCCGGCAGCTCCATATCGGCGAGGTCGTCCGCCCGCTCGGGCGGGTGGGTGTGCTGGCGCTCGCCGGCCGTCCCGATGATTCCCATTCCGGCGTAGCTTAAGCCGTTCCGCAGGGTGGTCAGGATTTTGACCTCCTGTCCTTGTGAGACGCTTATCCGCGCTCAGGCAAGCCACACCGGAAGGGGAGAGATGGAAGCCAAGCGCGTAGGACAGGGCAGGCTGATCGCAGGCGTCGGGGGTCTGGCGCTATTCGGATTCTTGTTTCTGCCGTGGTTCGGGAGCGGTGGCGTCAACGCGACGGGATGGCAAGGTCAGACCACCACCGACCTCTACATGCTGATCACGGCCATGGTGGCGATCGCGGCGGCCCTCCCCGGGACCCGGGCGCTGCTCGTCCCGGGCGTGACGATGAGCGGCGCCGCGACGCTGCTCGGTGGCGTCGCCACCGTTCTGCTCATCTGGCTCTCCTTTATCGACTCCGGGCATGCCGATCGCAAGGTCGGCATGTTTCTCGCGCTCGTGGCCGCCATCGTGATCACCGTCGGCGGCTTCATGTCCTCGAGCGCGACGCCCGAGCGGGTCCGAGCAAGGCGCGTCTGAGCCCGAACTAGGGAGCGAGCCGCTCCACCACGGCGCCGTCGGCCGCGACGCGGACGACCGTCGGCACGATTCCGACGCCATACTTCTGGGCCAGATCCGGTCGGTCGCGAACGTCGATCGTCACCACGCGCTCACCCCTGTCCCGCAGGCGGCGCTCCCATTGCGCGCACTCTCCGCAGAGCGGATGGCTGAACTCGACGTAGGCGCCAGGGGAATCGCCGAGTCCGAAGTCCGACGGATCGACGTGAGCGTGGTGCCGGGGGGAGATGCCCCTGACGCGCGCGGTTAGCCGGTAGAGCTCGCATCCCATGCACAGGCCGGTGCTCGCCGCGAGCAGAGCCAGCGCGGCGACGATCCCAGCGAGCACGGTGCCGACCACCGGCGCGCCGAGCCACCACGCGGTGGCTGCGCCCCCGAGGAAAACGGTGCCGATCGCGTTGGCGAGGCGCGGAGGGCGCGAGTCCTCGAGCTCGCCCTCGCCGAGGCGCGGCTGCACGAGCACGAAGTACGCGGCGCACGTGATGCAGAACCGGCGACCGAGTGTCAGCCCGATGAAGAGCTGAGCGCCCATCAGCGCCCACGCGAGCGGCCACCCGAAGATCGCGCCCACGAGTGCAACCGTCCCAACGACCGCCTGGTTGAAGCGCGGCGCGCGATCGTCGATGACGTCCGTATCCCGCCACGGGTCGGCCGTCCGGGAGGGGCCACCATGGATCGCCGATGCCTCCATGATTCAAGTGTGGCAAACGACATGACCAACGCCGAGCTCGAGGCGCTCCTCGCCGAGCAGGTCCGCTACTACCGCGCGCTCGCCCCCGAGTACGAGGACCACGCGCTTCCTGACGTCGGACCCAGCGCGGGGGACGTCGTTGAAGCGCTGGACGCCTTCCGTCCCACTGGCGATGTGCTGGAGCTCGCCTGCGGCCCCGGGACCTGGACTCACCGGCTCGTGCAGCGCGCGACGAGTCTAACCTGCGTCGACGCCTCGGCCGAGATGCTCGCGATCGCCGAGGAGCGCGTTGGAAGCAGTGGCGTCCGCTTCGAGTGCGCGGACATCTTCACCTGGTCGCCGGAGCGCCGCTACGACGTCGTCTTCTTCGGATTCTGGCTGTCGCACGTGCCTCCGGAGCGGTTCGAGGAATTCTGGTCCCTCGTCGCTGGATGTCTGAAGCCTGCCGGCCGCGTGTTCTTCGTCGATGACGGCTACAGGGATCCTGAGGAGCTCGTGGGGGG
>VAYL01000193.1:0-5755 GCA_005884305.1 Actinomycetota bacterium | reverse complement strand
CATCGTCAAGGTGCCCTTGCGGGCGGCCGAACTCGAGCGAAGCCTGCGCGAGCTCGGCTGGTCGATCGAGGTCACGCCTACGGCTGGGCGCGGACCGTTCTTCTGGGGATCCGGGGCGCCTACGAGGAAATGACTTCGCGCCTCGGCCCCTTGATCGACTTCGCCACCGCGTAGACGCACTCCTCGAGGTCCATCCGCTCGCCATCGCCGACCAGCAGGGTGTCGGGGTCGATCCGATGGCCGGCGTCATGGTTTTGCTCGATGAGGGCTCGGTGGGAGCCCGGCGGCGGCTTCGGGGAGTTCTCGATGCGCTCGCCGCGGGGGTTGCGGAAGACGAGCTCGGAGTTCGCGTTGCCGGTGACCGTGAAGCCGCCCTCATGGACCGCCCGGTGGTGGCGGCGACAGAGCAGGCACAGGTTCTCGGGGTCGGTCGGACCTCCGCGCGACCAGTGAACGATGTGGTGGGCGTCGACCCAGCGTTGGTTGGTGCAGCCGGGGAAGCGACAGCCGCCGTCGCGCTCGCACAGGGCGAGGTTAACGCCGGCGAGATCGACCTCGTCTTGCGGCCCACGTAGAGGGCCCGCTTGCCGCGTTTGATCAGCACCTGGAGGGTCGCGTCGCAGCCCAGGCGCCGGGCGAGCTCGGGGTCGATCGGAGGGCCGTGCTCGAGCTCGGCGCGGCCCGAGCCGTCCGGCGAGAGAGCATCGAGGTCGACGTGGACGATCAGCTTCCTTCTTTGTGGTCCCGCACGCTCTCGGGGGCCGTGGGCGAGAAACGACTCGCAAATCAAGGACACGGCGTCGGCGTTGGTGGCGACGTCTCCAAGTAGGGGCTCTGGGGGCGTCCCCGCGGGGACGTCTTCTGTACCGGACCTGCGCGCCTCGTCACGAATCTGTGACCTGCCGGCCTCAAGGGCGTCGAGGAAAGCGCGGCCGTCGTCAGGGGAAAGCCTTGCCTCGACCTTGAGGGAGCCGTCGCGATTCCAGGCCCAGCGGAGCTCGGGCTCGCCGTGCCACTCGGGGTCGGGCCGCTCGCTTTGGCGATAGGCGCCCAGCATGCGGTCGAGCTGCGATGCGGTGGCATAGGTGGCTTGATTGAGCAGGAACTCCTCCGATTCGGGGGTCGCGACGCGGGTGAGGGCGCGGACCTTGGCGTAGGAGACCTCCCCACGGCCGAATGCCTCGCGGGTGAGCGGCAGGCCGCGAAGCGATCTGGCGACGCGGACGTACTCGCGCGCGGTGTGGGTCGAGCATGCGCACTGCCAGGAGATCCAGTGGGCTGTAGACCCGACGCCCCACCACTTGCCCCAGCCCTCGCGGCGGTCGTACTCGTCGACGAGGGAGATCCAGCGGGCCATCCCCGCCGCCAGGTGGGAGGCGAGCTCGCAGAGCTCGGCCTCGAGGTGCTCGGTGGGGAGGTCGGCGGGCTCCCTTGGCCCCGGCCGCGCCGGCTTCAACGGAGTGTCGGCGGGTCTGTACATGCGAACAGATGTTCGCAGTCGGGTCGGACGGAAACCCGCCCGCACCGACTTGACGCCGAGCATGCTCGAAGTGGCATCCTCGGGGTATCAGCGACCGGAACCGAACCTCTACCGGAAAGGCTGGGACCAAATGAAGCAACGCAAGCTTCGAGACCTCGAGGTATCCGCTGTCGGCCTCGGGTGCATGGGAATGTCCGCCTTCTATGGCTCAACCGACGAGGACGAGGGTCTCGCGACCATCCAGCGCGCCCTTGAGATCGGCGTCAACTTCATCGACACGGCACAGCTCTACGGCCCGCTGACCAACGAGGAGCTCGTGGGCCGGGCGATCAAGGGCCGCCGCGACGAGTACGTGATCGCGACCAAGTTCTCACGCCGGATGGACGACGCGACACCCGGCGACATGTCCACTGTCGGCGGGCAGGACGGGTCCGCCGAGCACGTCCACAGGTCGATCGACGGCTCGCTCGAGCGGCTCGGCACCGACTACGTCGACCTCTACTACCAGCACCGCGTGGATCCAAACGTGCCGATCGAGGAGACCGTGGGAGCGATGGCCGAGCTCGTTGAGGCCGGCAAGATCCGCCACATCGGTCTGAGCGAGGCCGCCCCCGAGACGATCCGCCGCGCCAACGCCGTGCATCCGATCACCGCGGTCCAGACCGAGTACTCGCTGTGGACGCGCGACCCGGAGCCCGAGGTAATCCCGACTTGTCGCGACCTCGGGATTGGCTTCGTCCCGTACTCACCGCTCGGCCGCGGGTTCCTGTCCGGTCGCTTCACCTCGCCCGACGAGCTCGACGAGGGGGACTTTCGCCGGAGCGGGCCGCGCTTCACCGGTGAGAACCTCGAGGCGAACCTCGGCATCGCCGCCAAGGTCAAGGAGATCGCTGACGAGAAGGGCATCACGCCCGCGCAGCTCGCGATCGCGTGGGTCCTCGCCCAGGGCGACGACCTCGTTCCGATCCCGGGGACCAAGCGCCGCACCTACCTGGAGCAGAACGCCGCGGCCGTCAACGTCGAGCTGAGCGACGACGATCTCGCGCGTATCGAGGCCGAGCTGCCCGAGCCGGCCGGGGCGCGCTACGACGAGGCCGGGATGGCCACCGTCAACCTGTAGCCCCGTCGCCGTGCGGCCAGGGGACGGCCGAGTCCCGCATGGCGGCCATGGGCCTGAAAAGATGTGGCTGTGGGCACCGAGCAGTACCACGAGCCTCCGTCAGAGCTCCCGGCGGCCACTCGCACGTTCGCCCGCCTATGCACGTCGCTGACCGAGGAGGCCGAGGCGATCGGCTGGTATGAGCAGCGGCTCGCGATCGAGCCGGATCGCGACGCGCGCGCGATCATGCGCGACGCGCAGGGGGAGGAGTTCAAGCACTTCTCGATGGACCTCGAGTTCCTCCTGCGCCGCACCCCGCTCTGGCGAGAGATCGCGGAGGGCATTCTCTTCACCGAGGGCGACATCGTGGAGCACGGGGAGGAGGCCGAGGAGGAGGCGGTCGAGGACGAGGCATCGCGGGGGGTGCCGGTCACCGGCAGCGAGTCGCTCGGGATCGGCGGCCTGAAGGAGGATTCGGCGTGAGTCACCTTCTGCGCGAGCACGCGCCGATCACCCAGGAGGGTTGGAACAGGCTCGACTCCGAAGCGCGCGAGCGGGTCCTCCCCGCCCTCGCCGCGCGCAAGCTCGTCGACTTCGGCGGGCCGCACGGATGGGCCCATTCGGCGACCAACCTCGGACGCACGGACGGCGTTTCGGATGCGCCCCAGGGGATCGAGGGGAACGTCCGGCGGGTCCTGCCGCTGGTCGAGGCCCGTGCGCCGTTCGCTGTCGCGCGCTCGGAGCTCGCCGACGCCGACCGGGGCGCCGAAGACGTCGACCTCGACGAGCTCGATACGGCCGCGGTGCGGATCGCCACCGCCGAGAACGCCGCCGTATTTCATGGGTGGAGCGCGGCTGGGATCACCGGTATCGCCGAGGCCTCCACTCAGGATGCGATTCCGCTCGGCGAGGACTGCGAGCGCTATCCGCGTCACGTGGCCATGGCGGTCGACGCGCTTCGAGCCGCCGGCATCGAAGGTCCGTACGGCATGGCGCTCGGCCCCGAGGCGCACACAAACGTGCTCGAGACGAGCCAGCACGGGGGCTACCCGCTGCTCGAGCACCTGCGCGAGATTCTGGGCGGCCCCCTCGTGTGGGCGCCGGGCGTCCAGGGCGCCGTCGTCCTGAGCGTCGGCGGCGGGCATTTCCTCTTCGAGTCCGGACAGGACCTGTCGATCGGCTACGAGAGCCACGACGCTCAGTCGGTTCAGCTCTACCTGGAGGAGAGCTTCAGCTTCCGGGTCGCGACTCCCGAGGCCGCCGTCGCGCTGACCCCTTAGCCGGACGCCGGCCTAGCACCCATGGAGGCTGGCGATGCAACTCGGTTCTCCGGGCGGACCGCTTGGGCCCGGAGCCTCGAGACGCCGCTCAGCTCGTTCCTCCGCACGGAAACGGGGAGCGCCACGATCCTGCTCGCCGCGGTGGTCGTCGCCCTGATCTGGGCGAACATCGATCTCGCCTCGTACCGCAAAGTCTGGGACACGACGCTGTCGATTCGGATCGGCGACTCCGGGATCTCTTCTTCTTCGTGATCGGGTTGGAAGCGCGGCGCGAGTTCGACCTCGGGGAGCTCCGCGACCGCGAGATGGTCTCACTGCCGGTGATCGCCGGGCTGGCGGGCATGGCCGCCGCCGTCGCCATCTTCCTGGCGATCAACGCCGGGCATTCCTCAGCCCAGGGTTGGGGAGTCGCGATGTCGACGGACACGGCGTTTGCCCTGGGAGCGCTCGCCGTGGTCGGCCCGCGGTTCTCCGACCGCCTGCGCGCGTTCATCCTCACGGTGTCGGTCATGGACGACTTCGCGGCGCTGGTGATCATCGCCACCGTCTACGCGAACGCGATCCACCTCGGCGCGCTCCTGATCGGCGCCGGAGTCTTCGCCGTGATCGCCGTCGCAGCCCGGCTGCGGTTCGGGACCGGCCTCATGTACTTCGTGCTTGCGGCGGTCGCCTGGGTCGCCCTGTTCAAGTCCGGCGTGGACCCGATCGTGATCGGCCTCGCAATGGGGCTGCTGACGTATGCGGCTCCGGCCGCGCGGGGAGACCTCGAGCGGGCGACCGACCTGTTCACGCAGTTCCGCGAGCAGCCGACGCCGGAGCTGGCGCGCTCCGCCGCGGTCGGATTGGAAGCGGCCGTGTCGCCGAACGAGCGCCTTCAGCATAAGTTCCACCCTTGGACCAGTTACGTGATCGTCCCGCTGTTCGCGCTGGCGAACGCGGGCATCGCGATCAACGGCGACTTCCTGTCAAGCGCGATCACATCGCCGATCACCCTCGGGATCGTCATCGGCTACGTCGTCGGCAAGCCGCTCGGGATCGGCGGCGCCGCATGGCTTTTGAAGAGGGTGACGCGGGGGAGGGTGACACCGCCGGTCGGATGGTCGGGTGTCTTCGGCGCCGGCGCCGCCGCCGGAATCGGGTTCACGATCTCGCTTCTGATCGCCACACTGGCGTTCAGCGGTAGCGACCTCGAGGAGGCGAAGCTGGGGGTCCTCGTCGCGGCGGTCGGGGCCACGCTGGTGAGCGCGGCCATCTACCGGGTCACGCAGGCACTTCCGCGGCGGCTCCGCATGCGGGCGATGTTCGGGCCGCCGGAGACGATCGTCGACCTCGCGGCTCGCAGGAGGCCCCCGTGATGCTGGTCGAGTACGGCGACTTCGAGTGCCCCGACTGCGGACGGGCGGAGTCGGTGATCCGCGAGCTGCTCGCCGACTACGGCGACATCGCGTACGTCTGGCGCCACCTGCCACTGACCGATGTTCATCCCCGCGCTCAGATTGCCGCCGAGGCCGCCGAGGCGGCGCACAAACAGGGTCGGTTCTGGGACATGCACGACCTGCTCCTCGAGCATCAGGACGCGCTTCGCCCGAAGGACCTGATGGTCTATGCGGAGGAGCTCGGGCTCGACATGGATCGCTTCGAGGACACCCTGCGAGAGCATCGCACGGCGGCGCGGGTGGCACGCGATGTGGACAGCGCGGATCTGAGCGGCGTCTCCGGCACGCCGACGTTCTTCGTCAACGGGCGCCGCCACTACGGGCCGTACGACATCGAGACGCTCTCGAAGGTGGCGCGGCTGGCCGGGGCCAGGGTCGAAGCAGCCGCCGCCTGACCGTCAGGCCAGGCGCAGGACGACACGGTTATCAACCCTAAGGCGTCCCAGCCTCGGCGGAAACC
>VAYL01000132.1:2370-14724 GCA_005884305.1 Actinomycetota bacterium | reverse complement strand
AAAGCCCCCGGCAGGTGGGCCGGCGCCGCGCCGAGCGGCTCGCCGATCCTCCGCGGGTGCGCCCTGTCTCGCCTGCACCTGAGCGCGCGCTTCTGGTCGACGACGTGATCACCACCGGCGCCACCCTCGCCGCTTGCGCCGAGGCCCTCCGCGAGGCTGGCGCTTCCAGCGTCGCGGCAGTGACCCTCGCCGCATCGCAACCGTCCCGGCGAGGGCTTGGCGAGAGCCCGCTGGCGGCGTAGGATTGGACTTAATCCTGGCACCCAACGAAAGGAGGGGACCGTGCGGATCGAGGTGAGGGGACGAAACAGGGAGGTCACCGACGAGCTTCGCCGTCACGTCGAGAAGCGTTTCGACCGCATCGGCCGCCAGGTGTCAGAGCACGCGGTTCTCGAGGTCGAGCTCAGCGAGGAACGCAACCCGCGCATCTCCGACTCCCAGGTCGTCGAGGCCACATTGCACCTCAAGCGGGCGACCCTCCGAGCCCATGAGGCGTCCCCTGAGATCCTCCACGCGATCCATGAGGTGGCCGAGGACCTCCGCCGGCAGGTCAAGCGGCATCGCGAGAAGCGGCGAAAGCGTCACCAGACCCGCCAGCTGATGGAGGGCCTGCGCCGTCGGACGGCGTAGCCAGCTTCCGTCGGGCCGGAGCGCGCGCTGGCCAACTGCGACGATCGGCACTAGTCTCTCCCCGTGGCACCGCGACGCAAGAGCAAGGATGCGAAGGTGGAGTTGCTCGGACGCGTGCCGCTGTTCTCCGCTTGCTCGAAGCGGGAGCTCGCGCGGATCGCCTCGCTCGCGGACGAGGTCGACGTGCCCGAGGGCAAGGTGCTCACGCGGGAGGGCGATCCGGGACGCGAGTTCTTCGTCGTTGTCGAAGGTAAGGCGAGAGTCGTGGTCGGTGGCAGAGGCAGACTCTCAGCATTAGGCCCCGGAGCATCGTTCGGCGAGATGTCGTTGCTCGATCAGGGGCCACGCTCCGCGACCGTGGAGGCGGAGACAGACATGGAACTCCTGGTTCTCGACGCGCGCAGCTTCTCGTCTCTGCTCAACGAGGTCCCCTCGGTCGCGCGGAAGGTGCTGGCGGCGATGGCTGGTCGTTTACGGGTCGCGGAGAAGGAAGCCACGCACTGAGGTAGCGGTTAACGCTGATCGTGTGTGAGTCGCTCGAGTCGGATTCGATCGAGGTCGTCTCGGTCGGGTGGCGGTAAGCGGTCGGTACCCTCAGATACGGTGGCCAAGGGTCTTATAGATCGCGCCCTCCGGCTCGGGGAAGGGCGGCAGTTCAAGGAATACGAGCGCAGGGTCGCTTCGATCAACCGGTTCGAGCCGGAGATGGAGCTGCTCGACGACGCCGAGATCCGCGCGCATGCGGACGAGCTGCGCGAGCGGGCACGCAGCGGAGAGTCTCTCGACGACCTCCTTCCGGAGGCCTTCGCGCTCTGCCGCGAGGCCGCACGGCGCTCGATCGGCCAGCGCCACTTCGACGTCCAGCTGATCGGCGGCATGGTTCTGCACGACGGTTCGATCGCCGAGATGAAGACCGGCGAGGGAAAGACCCTCACCGCGACGCTGGCGGTTTTCCTCAACTCGCTCGCGGGGGCCCCCGTCCACGTGATCACGGTCAACGACTACCTGGCCCGCCGCGACGCCGAGTGGATGGGGCCGATCTACGACGCGCTGGGCGTCAGCGTTGGCGTGATCCAGGCCGGCCACGAGCCGGCGACCCGCAAGCTCCAGTACTCCTGCGACGTCGTCTACGGGACGAACTCGGAGTTCGGGTTCGACTACCTGCGCGACAATATGTCCCCCTCGCTGGAGGAATGCGTTCAGCGCGAGCACTCCTACGCGATCGTCGACGAGGTCGACAACATCCTCATCGACGAGGCTCGGACCCCGCTCATCATCTCGGGCGCCCCGGAGGCAGCGGCCGACCTCTACTACACGTTCGCCCGCCTGGCCAAGCAGATGGAGGGCGTCCCGGCGAAGGAGAAGCTCAAATCCCTGGGCGAGGAGCGCGGCACCGAGACTGCCGAATTCGACTACGAGTACGACGAGAAGCACAAGACGGTCGCGCCCACAGAGCGTGGCGTCGAGAAGGCCGAGAAGTTCCTGGGCGTCGACAACCTCTACGTCTCGGAGCACGGCACCCTCGTCAACCACCTGATCCAGTCGCTGAAGGCCGAGTCGCTGTTCGGCCGCGACGACGACTACGCCGTGATCGACGGCGAGGTGAAGATCGTCGACGAGTTCACCGGGCGCATCCTCGAGGGCCGCCGCTGGTCCGAGGGTTTGCACCAGGCGATCGAGGCCAAGGAGGGCGTCCCGATCCGCGAGGAGAACCAGACCCTCGCGACCATCACACTCCAGAACTACTTCCGCCTCTACGACAAGCTCAGCGGCATGACCGGCACCGCGCTGACCGAGGCGCAGGAGTTCATGAAGATCTACGAGATGCCGGTGGTCGAGGTCCCGACCAACGTGCCGATGGTGCGGGACGACCACAACGACCAGATTTACAAGACCAAGAACGGCAAGTGGAAGGCCGTGATCGGCGAGATCACGGAGCGTCACGAGGCGGGCCAGCCGATCCTCGTGGGCACGATCTCGGTCGAGGTCTCGGAGATGCTCGCCGATGAGCTCAAGCGCCAGGGCATCGACCGCGTCGTCCTGAACGCGAAGCCCGAGCACGCCCAGCGCGAGGGCGAGACGATCGCCCAGGCCGGGCGCGTCGGCGCCGTCACGATCGCGACCAACATGGCGGGCCGCGGCGTCGACATCAAGCTCGGCGGCGAGCCCGAGCAGCTCGCGCGAGCGGAGCTTCGCAAGCTAGGGGTCAAGCCCGAGGACGAGAGCTACAACGAGGAGCTCGAGAGTCTCTTGCCGCGCTTCGAGGAGCAGTGCGAGCGCGAGCGCGAGGAGGTGCTCGAGGCGGGCGGCCTGTTCATCTGCGGCACCGAGCGCCACGAGTCACGGCGCATCGACAACCAGCTGCGCGGCCGCTCAGGACGCCAGGGCGACCCCGGCGAGTCGCGCTTCTACCTCTCCGCGGAGGACGAGCTGATCCGCCTGTTCGCCGGCGACCGCATCTACAAGATCCTCGACCGCCTCGGGCCGGTGGACGAGCACGGCGAGGAGTACCCGCTCGAGGCCAAGATGCTCTCCCGCACGGTCGAGAACGCGCAGAAGAAGGTCGAGCAGCAGAACTTCCTCATCCGTAAGCGCGTCCTCGAGTACGACGACGTGATGAACGAGCAGCGCCGCGTCATCTACAAGTACCGGCGCGAGATCCTCGAGGGCCGGGACATGTCCGACGTGGCCCACCAGGAAGTCGGCGAGGTCATCTCGAGGATGGTTCAGGAGTACACCGCCAGCGAGATCTTCGAGGACTGGGACCTTGGCGGGCTCGCCACCCAGGCCGCTCAGCTCTGGCCGATGACGGTCGATTTCGATGAGCTCGACCCGACAAGCTCGGACCGCGATGAGATCGCCCGCGTGCTGACCGAGGACGCCCTCGCGCACTACGACAAGCGAGAGGAGGAGCTCGGGGACGAGCTGATGCGCTACCTCGAGCGCCAGATCCTGCTCCAGATCATCGACAACCGCTGGCGCGAGCACCTGTATGAGATGGACTACCTGCGGGAGGGAATCCACCTGCGCGGGTTCGCCCAGATCGACCCGCTGGTCGCCTACAAGAACGAGGGCTTCACGATGTTCCAGGAGCTCATGAACTCCATCTGGGAGGAGTTCACGCGCGTCATCTTCCACATCGAGGTCACCATCGAGCCGGCCGATCTGGAGCCCCAGCCCGCGCAGCCCGCAGAGCTGAGCTACGCGGGCGGCGGTCCGGAGCAGCCGTCCGCGATGGACGAGGCCTCGCAGGCCGCAACGGCCCCGGGTGCCGCCCCCGCCGCCGGCGCGGCGGCCGTCGGAACCGCGGCGGTCTCGTCAGACGGCGGCGGCAACGGCGCCTCCAGCGAGAACCCGGCCACGGTAGTCAAGTCCGACCGCGACAAGATCGGCCGCAACGACCCGTGCTGGTGCGGCTCGGGCAAGAAGTACAAGAAGTGCCACGGGGCCTGAGCTCCGCCTGACCCCTCGCGCTGCGCGCAGTGACCCAGGCACGCCCCCGCCGCGATCTCGAGGCCGGCCCTGACGGCAAGCCGCGCTGCCGCTGGGCGCTCTCCGCCCCCTAGCACACCGCCTACCACCACAACGAGTGGGGGCGGCCCGTTCGCGACGACCGCGGTCTCTACCACAAGCTCTGCCTGGAGGCCTCACAGTCGGGTCTGTCCTGGCTCACGATCCTTCGCAAGCGCGAGGCATTCCGGTCGGCGTTCGCCGGCTTCGAGATCGAGAAGGTGGCCGGCTTCGGCGCGCGCGACACGAAGCGGCTGCTGTCGGACGCGGCGATCGTCCGCAACCGCGCGAAGATCGACGCGGCGATCGCGAACGCCCGTGCGGCGCTGGAGCTCAGAGCGAACGGCGGGTCGCTCACGGATCTGATCTGGTCCTTCGAGCTGCGCGGACGGCGCAGAGCGCCTCGCTCGTATGCGGACGTGCCGGCGCAGACCGACGAGTCGCGGGCCCTTGCGCGCGAGCTCAAGGCGCGCGGCTTCAGGTTCGTCGGTCCCACTACCGCCTACGCCGTGATGCAGGCATGCGGGATCGTCAACGACCATCTCGCGCGCTGCAGTGTGCGCGGATCGGTCGAGCGCGAGCGCCGTGGCGCGAGCGGCACCGCCTAACATCACTGCGGTGGCCGAAGCCGTTTCCCGAGAGAGCGTGTCCGCGCGGCTCGCCGATGTCCGCGAGGGCCTGACGCTGCTCGCGGACTACCTTTGACCCGGCCAAGCTGGCCGCCGAGGTAGAGCGGCTCGAGGGGGAGATGCAGCGTCCCGGCTTCTGGGACGACTCTGATGAGGCCGCGCGGGTGTCCGCGCAGCACGCCGCCGCCCAGCGTCGCCTGGAGACTTTCCGGTCGCTCGAATCCGACACCGGGGACCTCGAGGAGCTCGCTGAGCTTTCGGCCGACGATCCCGAGCTCGTGGCCGAGCTCAACTCGCAGCTTGGCTCGGTCGAGCGGCGTCTCGCCCAGCTCGAGGAGGCGCGCCTATTCAACGGGCGCTATGACGCGGGCGACGCCGTGGTCACCGTGCGCTCCGGCGCCGGCGGCACGGACTCCCAGGACTGGGCCGAGATGCTCCTGCGGATGTATCTGCGCTGGGCCGAGCGCCGCGGCTTCCAGGTCGAGATGAAGGAGGCGTCCCCAGGCGAGGAGGCCGGCCTCAAATCGGCAACCTTCCTCGCTCGCGGCGAGAACGCCTACGGTCTGTTCGCGGCCGAGCGCGGGGTTCACCGGCTCGTCCGCATCTCCCCGTTCGACGCGCAGAAGCGCCGGCACACCGCCTTCGCACAGGTCGACATCGCGCCGCTCGTCGACGACGACGTGGAGGTGGACCTGGACGAGGAGGATCTGCGGGTCGACACCTACCGCGCGTCGGGGGCCGGTGGGCAGCACGTCAACAAGACCGACTCGGCCGTGCGAATCACCCACGTCCCGACCGGAATCGTCGCCCAGTCGCAGAACGAGCGCTCGCAGGCCCAGAACAAGGCCACCGCGATGAAGATCCTGCGCGCGCGCCTGCTCGAGGAGGAGGAGCGAAAGCAGGCGGAGGAGCTGGCAGCGGAGCGGGGCGAGCAGAAGTCGGCGGAGTGGGGTTCGCAGATCCGCAGCTATACGCTTCACCCGTCGACCCGGGTAAAGGACCACCGGACCGGATACGAGGTCGGCGACGCGCAGCGGGTCCTGGACGGCGATCTCGACGGCTTCGTGCGGGAGTACCTGCTGCGCGCCGCCTCGGACGGCTAGCGATGGCTGTGCGAATCTCGGTGGGCATCTCCGAGAGCTTCGACGCCGTCGAGGCATTCACCGACGCCGCGCACGACGCGGCGCGCGGCCTGGGCGGAGAGCGGTGCGACCTCTGCGTCGTCTTCGCTGGGGCGCCGCACCTGGGTCGCGGCAAGTGGATCCTGTCCGCGGTTCACGACGAGGTCGCCCCCGAGCATCTGATCGGCTGCGGCGCGGGCGGGGTTGTCGGGGCGGGACGCGAGATCGAGGAGGGGCCCGCCGCGGTGGTCTGGGCGGCGTCGATGCCGGACGCGCGGATCAAGACACACCATTTCGAGACGGAGCGAACCGACGACGGCTTCGTGCTCGGGGGAGTGCCCGAGCCGGATCACCTGGGCGACGCCATGGTCGTCCTCGCGGATCCGTACAGCTTCGCCACGGAGGCGCTGCTCGCTCACGTGGAGGAAGCGAGCCCGGGAACACCGCTGCTCGGCGGGCTCGCCAGCGCGGCCGCGGCGGGCTCGGCCTCCCTGTTTCGCGACGGAGACGTGCTCGACGGCGGCGCGGTGGGTTGCTCCGTCTCCGGTATCCCGCTGCTGCCGTGCGTCTCGCAGGGAGCCGCGCCGGTCGGGCCGGAGATGACCATCACGGGCGCCGAAGGCAACGTGATCGCCGAGCTCGCGTCGAAGCCTGCGGTTCAGCGACTGCGAGAGGCGCTGTCGGAGCTCGATCCGCATCATCAGCAGCTGGCGGCATCCGGGCTGATGCTGGGCATCGTCATCGACGAGAACAAGCCCGAGTACGAGCGCGGTGACTTCCTCGTGCGCCCCATCTTGGGGGCGGACTCCGAATCCGGGAGCCTCGCGATCGGCGAGCACGTGCGCGTCGGCCAGACCGTACGGATGCAGGTTCGTGACGGCGCCTCGGCCGACGAGGACCTGCGCGAGGCCCTTCGCGCCCAGACGGTTGCCATGGGAGCGGGAGGAGCGGCCGGCGCCCTCGTCTTCACCTGCAACGGGCGCGGCTCTCACATGTTCGACGGCCCCGACCACGACGCGACGGCCATCGCCGACACGCTCGCCGCCCCAGCGGGCGGCTTCTTCTGCGCCGGCGAGATCGGCCCGGTGGGCGGCCGCAACTTCCTGCACGGCTTCACCGCGACGATGGCCGTCTTCCCGGCCGATTAATGGACGCGGCCCTGCACGATCTCGTCGCTCGAGCGCTCGCCGAGGATCTCGGGACCGGTGACGTGACCGCCGAAGCGGTCGTTCCCGAGGACGCCAGCGCCACCGCCCGGATCGTCCAGAAGGAGGCCGGGATCGTCTTCGGGCTCGATGCCGCCGCGGAGGTGTTTCGGCAAACGGGCGCCGGTGAGCTCGAGCGCCTCGCGCCCGAGGGCGCGTGGCGCGATGGCGTTCCCGGCGACGTGGCGAATGTGTCTGGACCTGCGCGGGCGCTTCTGGCAGCCGAGCGGACGGCCCTGAACCTCCTCTGTCACCTCTCTGGCGTAGCCACCCTCACTGCCCGTTTCGTCCGAGCCGTCGACGGGATGGGAGTCACCATCCTCGACACGAGGAAGACCACCCCGGGCCTGCGGGCGCTGGAGAAGGCGGCGGTGGCGGCCGGCGGCGGCCAGAACCAGCGAATGGGCCTGTATGACGCGTACCTGATCAAGGAGAACCACGTCGCACTCGCGGGTGGTCTCGCGGCGGCCGTGAGCCGGGCGCGCGAGGAGGATCCGGATCGCGACGTCGAGGTGGAGTGCCGGGACGCCGCTGAGGTGGACGAGGCGCTCGGGGCGGGAGCCGACCGGCTCCTCCTCGACAACATGGAGCCGGCCGAGCTGCGCGCGGCCGTCGCCGCCCGCGACGAGCATGGGAGCCGGAACGCTCCCCGCCCCGCGCTCGAAGCGTCGGGCGGTATCACCCTCGACAACGTCGCCGAGGTCGCGGCGACCGGTATCGACTTCATCTCCATCGGCGCGCTCACCCATTCGGCGCCGGCGCTGGACCTGAGCATGCTGCTTGCGACGGGATAGAGTCGGTAGCCATGACCGTCACGGATGAGGTCCGGAGCAAACGCGAGGCGCTCGTGATCGAGCACATGGAGTCGGAGAACCGGCACGAGTTCGACGTCACGCTCGGCACCTTCGACCACCCTCGCTACGAGCTGATCGGCACCGGCGACGTCTACGACGGACCCGGGGAGGTCGCGCGCTACTTCGAGGAGACTCGCGCCGCGTTCCCCGATCAGCGGAACGAGCTGATCGCGATGCACCACGCCAACGATGCTGTGATCGTCGAGGCGAACCTCTACGGGACCCACAAGGGACCGTTCCGCGGGCTGCCGCCCACCGGCAAGAAGTTCGAGATGCGCTTCTGCGCGATCTTCGTGTTCGACGACGACCGCCTGGTCTGCGAGCGCGTGTACTTCGACTCGGCCACCGTCCTGCGCCAGCTCGGCATCGCGCACGACCCCCTGACGCTCTCCGGCCGCGTCGCAACGGTCGTGAACCACCCGATCACGATCGGCCGGGCGGTCGCCGGGCAGCTCCTTCGGCGCTGACCCCCACAGACAATTGCGGCGGCTTCGCCGCCTGACATGCGTCTGCGGCGACAAAGTCGCCGCCTTTCATTACTTGAGAAGCCGCGAGAGCCGGCGATCCTTCAGCACCCGGCCGCCGGTCTGCTCCTCCGGGCAGTAGGTGGTCACGTGCTCCGCGAAGTGAACGGCGGCGAGGGTCGCGCCGCACCGCGGGCAGGGCTCGCCCTCCCGGCGGTGAACGCGTAGCGGCATCGGGAGCTTGTCCGGCACCACATCGCCGATCACGTCCTCGTAGTGCTCGATCGCGTCGCCCAGAACGTGCAGGGACCCGTGGAGGCGCTCCACCTCCTCCTCTTCCAGATCGGAGCCCTGGCGGAACGGCGACAGCGCCGCCTCCCAGAGGACCTCGTCCACCCAGGAGCGGCCGATCCCCGCGATGACCCGCTGGTCGCGCAGCATCGGATGCAGGTGACGGGGGTGGTCGATGCGGCGGGCGAGATCCTCGACGGACGGCTCGGGCCAAGCCTCCGGGCCGAGCGTCGCGACCATCTCGTCGGCCTCGACATCGCCGGCCGCCATCAGCTTCGCCCACGCCCGCTGCTTCGTCCCGAATTCGCGCAGGCGCAGCTCGCGCCCGTCGGTCAGGCGGACGAGGACCCGCGCGGTCCGATCGCGCAGCGACGCCCGCTTGTCGAATAACTGCAGGCGCCCCGCGGACATCATGTGGACGAGCATCGCGATGCGGTCACCGGTGCCGTCTGTCGGCGCGAATTCGATCACGGGCATTTTCCCGATCCGCCTGACGCCGGAGATCCTGCGGCCCTCGAGCGCCGCCAGCGGCGGGTCGAAGGACTTCAGGGCGACCATGCCGGGCGACAGTGCCGAATCGACCTCGGCGTCGCGAAGGCCGGCATCGAGGCGCCGCGCCGTGATCTCGACCTCGGGAAGCTCGGGCATGAACTAAGCGTAGGCCCGCGCCCCGAACTGGCCACCGTGGGGCACTAGACTTGTGGGAGTTCATTCGCCCCGCGTCCATGGACCGGGCGAACATCAAACACTCGCCGCCGCCAACACGGCCGCGATTCGCATACTCGAATGCATCAGCTACCCACACTCCAAGCGCCGCCCCCGGAGGCGCTCGAGCCGCGGGACGTAGAGCGTCTCTCCGAGGAGGTCCGCGCCCTCGCGGCGGAGCAAAACGCCGTGATCCTGGCCCACAACTACCAGGTGCCGGAGATCCAGGACGTCGCCGACCTCACCGGCGACTCGCTCCAGCTCTCGCGCGAGGCGGCGGCCACCGAAGCGGACGTGATCGCCTTCTGCGGCGTCCATTTCATGGCCGAGACGGCGTCGGTGCTGTCGCCCGAGAAGACGGTTCTGATCCCGGATCCCGACGCGGGCTGCTCGCTGTCGGACTCGATCACAGCCGACCAGCTCCGGGCGTGGAAGGCCGAGCATCCCGGTGCGCTCGTCGTGATGTACGTCAACACCTCCGCCGATGTCAAGGCCGAGACCGATTACTGCTGCACCTCGTCGAACGCGGTGGGTGTCGTCGACCACATCTGGCGCGAGCACGGCCCCGACACCGAGATCCTCTTCGGGCCGGACATGTGGCTCGGGTCGTTCGCCGCGCGTGAGCTCGGCCTCACCGAGGATCCTGAGCGCTACGCCCGCTTCCACGTCTGGGACGGGGAGTGCCACGTGCACGCCGGAATCCGCCCCGATGACATCGAGACGATGCGGGCGGAGCATCCCGACGCTGAGTTTCTGATCCACCCCGAGTGCGGGTGCTCCACCCAGGCGATGGAGTACGTCGCGGCAGGCGACCTCGACGCGGAGGGCGTCCAGATGCTCTCCACCTCGGGGATGCTTCGGCACGTCTCCGAGCATCCCGACGGCGAGTTCATCGTCGCGACGGAGACGGGCATGCTCTACCCGCTCCAGCAGGCGGCGCCGCAGGCGCGGCTGATCGAGGCCAACCGGATGGCCTTCTGCAAGTACATGAAGATGATCACGCTGCCCAAGCTCCGGGACTCGCTTCGCGAGATGCGCTTCGAGGTCAAGGTTCCGTGCGAGGTCGCGGAGCGCGCGCGGCTGCCGATCGAGCGCATGGTCAGCATCTCCTAGTCGCGTAATCGACCAGCCCTGGTATCTCCTCCCCGCCAGTGCTAGCTTGCGGCGGGTGGTGGGGCTCGTCGCGCGGCTCGTCCTCGGAGCGGTCCTGGCTGGCTCGGCGGTGCTCAAGCTGGCCAGCCCGGAGTCAAGCCGGGCTGCCCTGGCAACGTTCGACATCTATGGCGAGCGACTGCGGTGGGCCGCGTGGGTCCTTCTGATCGCCGTGGAGCTGGGGCTCGCCGCCGAGGTGATCGCGGGTTCCGGGGGCGCCGCCTGGCTCGCCGCCGGCTTCCTGGTGCTCCTCGCTGCTGCGCTGCTGGGGGCGATCCTCCGCGGCCGCGCCGGGGCTCCGTGCGCGTGCTTCGGCGCCCGATCGGTGGTGGGCTGGAGCTCCGTCGGTCGCAACCTCGCATTGGCCGCCTGCTTTGCCGCGCTCCCGTTCCTCCCGCAGCACAATCCCTCAACCGGCGAGTGGCTCGCGCTCGGCCTCGTGATCGCGCTGCTGGCATGCGCCGCCCTCGGCATGGCGGTGCTGGCGCTCGCCCGCGAGGTTGGCATGCTCCGGCTTCGCCTCGGGCCCGGTAGCGCGATGGAGATTCCCGTCGAGGGACCGCCAGTCGGCAGCCGGGTCGAGCTGGCGGATCGCCTTCCGGACGTCCCGCCCGCCGGGATCGGGCTCGCGGTGTTCATGTCCCACGGCAGCCACGTCAGCTACGGCCTGGAGCCGGCCATCGACGCCCTTCGCGGCGAACCGGACGTCGCCGTGGAGCGATTCGACGAGGTAGCCGATGCGGAGCTTTGGGGCGAGCTCGAGATCCCCTGGAGTCCCTACGCGATCGCCCTCGACTCGGGGGGAGTGGTGCTCGCGAAGGGCACATTCAACAACCTCGGCCAGCTCGAGAGCGTTCTGGCGACGGCCGGCCGGCGGCGAGCGAGCATTGAGGCGAGGCTCAACTGATGGCGCGACGAAGGTTCATTCGGCGTATCGCGGCAGGCCTCGCGGCCGGAGGAATCATCGTCGCCGGCGTCGCTCAGGTGAGCGCCGCTCCGGGCCCGTCGAGCCCGCCCACGGTCCAGACCGACGCCGCCACCGACGTGACCCTCCACACCGCGACGCTGCACGGGACCGTCAATCCCAACGGGGCCGAGACGACCTACTACTTCCGGTACGGCCGCGCCGGTTCCGTCACGCAAACCACACCGGTCCAGAGCGCCGGCGCCGGAACGACGGAGGTCGCGGTCTCGGCGCCGGTCGGCAAGCTCTCGTGGGGTCGCAAGTATCAGTACCGCCTCGTCGCGAAGAACTCCAACGGGCCCGCGACTGGTGCCACACGCGAGTTCCGGACCCACGAGCCGCGCGTGATGGGCCGATATGTTGTCCGGCTCAGGGTGACGTCGGGAGGAGACTCATTCGGCGAGCATCGCGGGATGCGCGTGAACAGGACCTATCGCCTTCACCCGCGAAATTGCGGGGAGGCGGTATGCGGGGCCCTGCGGATGAATCGGGAGGGGAAGCATGGGCATTTCCGTGACCTCCTGAAGCATCGCTCGCGGGGCGTCTTCGTCGGGACCGACCGATTCCGCGGCTGGTGCGATGACGGGCTGCGCTTTCGCTCGCGCGCGAGGATGCGCCTCGAGGTCCGCGGGGTTTCCGCAGGCCGAGCGAGCGCGCTCGCGGGTCGCCTTCGCGTCCGGGCAACCGGATGCATCCGCGGCAAGGAGAAGGCGAGGCTGAAGGGGACCGCCCAGTGAGCGAAGCACTGGCCCCGCTGGTCTGGACTCTCGCCGCGTTGCTCGCGATCGCGGGCGTCGCCAAGCTCCGTCACCCGGCGCCGGCGGCGAAC
>VAYL01000132.1:0-2252 GCA_005884305.1 Actinomycetota bacterium | reverse complement strand
GCCATGCGCAAGGCGGATGTCGAAGATTGCGGCTGCTTCGGGGAGTCGGCGTCGCTTGAGCCGTCGCGCCTTCACCTCGCAGTCAACGTGTTGGCCACCGCCACCTGTGCCTTCGCGGCGCTCTCGCCGCCGCCGGGCCTGCGGGCGGCCATAGGTCGCGCGCCGCTCGAGGCCGTGGCCGTGATCGCCGGCCTCGGGGCCGCGATCCTTCTGTCGTACCTCGCGTTCACGGCGCTCCCGCGCGCGTGGAGCGCATACGGCTCCCAGGAGGCGAGATGAGCTGGCGGACCTCCCGCCGCGACTTCTTGAGCCGGGTGGCGCTGGCCGGGTCCGCGCTGTCGGTGGCGCCGCTTCGCTACCTGCTCCGTCCCGAAAGCGCCTGGGCGGTGATCGCGCCGGGGAACTGTCCGTCCGGGAGTCGCTGCGCGGACGGCTGGACGGAGTTCTGCTGCGCGATCAACCACGGCCGGAACACATGCCCGAGCTGGTCGTACATGGGCGGGTGGTGGAAATGCACGTATTACCCCGGCAGCAAGCTCTGCGGTGAGCAGAACGTCCGCTACTACGTGGACTGCAACGTGAAGCCGGGACATCACGCGCCCGGCGGATGCCACTGCGCCAAGGGGACCTGCGGCAAGCGGCGCGTCGCCTGCAACGTGTTTCGCTACGGCCAGTGCAACACCCAGGTGCCCGGCACCACTGCCGTGGGCTGTCGCGTAGTGACGTGCACCAACCCGGCTGAGATCCCGACCTTCAACTGCAATCGGACCTACATGAAGGAAAACGCGGTCTGCCGGCAGGAGGCGGGCTGCCTGGACAAAGAGCACGTGCGCGTGCTCGGCAAGAACCCCGCCGCATGACCATTCTCGTTGCCGTCGAGACGCTGCTGCTGGTGCTCCTGTCGCTAGTCGTCGTAGGGCTGCTCCGAAGCCATGCGGAGATCCTTCGCCGCCTCGGCCCGGCGCAGGACGGCGAGCGAAACCAGGACGTCCTCGCGCCGGGCTTGCCGCACCCGCCGTCGCGCGAGGGGCTCCGCCGCGCCCCGAAGATCAGCGGCATGACGCTCGGCGGCGACGGCATCCAGGTGGGTTCCGGAAGCGGCCAGCCGATGCTGCTCGCCTTCCTCTCCAGCGGATGCCTCACCTGCGAGGGTTTCTGGGAGACCTTCAGCCAGGCTCAGCCGCCGACGATTCCGGGGGGAGCGCGCCTCGTGGCGGTGACCAAGGACCCGAGTCACGAGAGCCCATCGCGCCTGCGCGAGCTGGCAGGGGATGCCCTCGAGGTGGTGATGTCCTCCGCCGCCTGGCGTGACCTCGACGTCCCGACCTCGCCGTACTTCGTCTACGTGGGGGACGACGGCATGGTCCTCGGCGAGGGCGCTGCGAGTTCATGGACGCAGGTGGCGTCGCTGCTGCGCGACGCGATCGGCGACGCGGAGGAGGCGGCGCGGCTGATGGTGTCGCGAGCGGGCGGATCGGAGCGCGCGCGCCGCGTCGACGACGAGCTCGCCGCAGCGGGCATCGGTCCGGGCCACCCGAGCCTCTATCCCGCGGAGGACGGACCGAGGGAGGGCGAGTGACCGCGGGGACCGCGTTCGCGGTTCTCGGTGTGGCGACCGCTGTGCTCGCCGGCCTTCGCTCCACCTGGTCGCCGTGAGGCGAGTCGATGCTCACGAGCATCACTCCGCTCGGCGAGCGGGGCCGCGGATTCAGGTGGGGAGTCACCCTCGGCTTCCTGCTGCTCGGATCAATCCTGGGCGGTGCCGCGGTAGGCGTGCTGCTGGGGCTCCTCGGCTCTGCGACCGTCGGCTCCGCGACAGGAACGGGTGCCGAATGGCGGCTCTACCTCCTCGCGGCGCTCCTCGGCGGGGCATTCGTAATCGAGCTCGGCGTCGCCGGCCTTCGGATTCCGACGATCAGGCGTCAGGTGGACGAGCGCTGGCTGAACGCCTATCGCGGCTGGGTCTACGGATTCGGCTTCGGGGTTCAGCTCGGGGCGGGCGTCGTCACGATCGTCTCCACCGCCTCGGTGTACGTCGCGTTCGCCGCCTGCTGGCTCGCTGGCGCGCCGCTGCCGGGCCTCGTCATCGGCGCAGTCTTCGGAGCAGCGCGAGCGGCCACCTTGTTCGGGGCGCGAGGAGTTCGCGATCCAGGCGCCCTCCAAGAGCTCGGGCGTCGGCTTGCCCGCTGGGCGCGCCCCGCGAGGCTCGCGACGCTGGCGGGCGAGCTCTGCCTCGCAGTCATTGCGGTCCT
>VAYL01000192.1:4315-4829 GCA_005884305.1 Actinomycetota bacterium | reverse complement strand
TACCTGCGCGCGCAGCTCCTGGCCCTCGGTCCGGATTCCGCGTCCATGGAGCCAATCGCGCAGCGCGCCGGTGACGACGGCGAGCACCGCGTCGTTCACCGTGCCGCCGAGCGCGTTCTTCACCCGCTTGAAGTGGTCGAGGTCGCTCCGCACCCAGACGTAGCGGCGGTGGGAGCCGATCTCGACGTTGAGCGGGACCTTGGGCGCGGCGTTCGCGAAGTTCCAGCCGATCTCGCCGATCGCCTCGACGGCATCGCGCACCTGCTGCGCGGCGCGCTCGGGGTGCTCGATGGCCCGCTCGAGGCGCCGCGCCGCCCGAACCGGGGCCTGCGCCAGGTCCTCGGCGCCCTTGGCGACCAGCGTGATCCCGGATGGCTCGGGGTTCGGAACCCAGGAATCGTCCGGCTCCGTGGACTCCGGGACGGGATTCAGGTCGAACAGGACGGTCGCAATGTCGACGCCCGAAACGCCGTCGACCACCGCGTGGTGGGTCTTCGTGAGGAGGGCGAAGCGG
>VAYL01000192.1:0-4249 GCA_005884305.1 Actinomycetota bacterium | reverse complement strand
CGCCGCAGCTGCTGCTCGGAGCCCGGCGCCGGGAGGGCCGAGTGACGGACGTGGTATTCGAGGTTCAGGTTCGGGTCATCGATCCAGAACGGACGCCCCATCTGCACGGGCGGAAAGGCGAGCTTCTGCCGGAACCGCGGCACGAGGTCCGCTCGACTCCGGACGTGCTCGAGGAGGTCCTCATAGCTCGGCGGAGGCCCCTCGAAGATCATGATCGCGCCGACGTGCATGTGGCTGGACGAGCTCTCGTTCGCGAGGAACGACACATCCGTCGAGCTGAGGCGGTCGAGGTGCTGCTGGGCCATCGCGATTACCCTAGTCGGCCGTTCGCCCGCCTTCCACCCGCAAAGGCCCTCTGCTCGCCGTCGCCATCGTCGTCGCGGCGTGCGCGACCGGCTGCGGAGGCGCGAAGAGCGGCGCCGGCGCCGGATCCGCATTCGACGCCGACCGGGCCTTCCGCGACCTGCGCGCGCAGGTCGCGATCGGCCCGCGGCCGGCCGGCTCTCCGGGCGCGCGGCGGGAGGTGCGGCTCATCCGCGGTCGATTGCGCTCGGCCGGGCTCCGCGACGTCCGGGTCCAAAGGCCCTATCGCAACGTGGTGGCGCGGATCCCCGGCGCCGAGTCCGGCACCGTCGTCGTCGGTGCGCACTACGACACCAAGGACATCCCGCGGTTTGTGGGGGCGAACGACGGTGCGTCGGGCGTCGCCGTTCTGCTCGAGCTGGCGCGCACCCTCCCGGCGCGGCTCGACGGGCCCTCGATCGACCTGGCCTTCTTCGACGCCGAGGAGTCCCCGCGGGGTGAGTCGTTCGACAGCGGAGGGGATCGGGGAAGCGGCCAGTTCGTGCGCTACGCGCGCGGGGGGGGAAGGCAGGGATCGCCGCCGCTGCTCCAGATCCGCGCGATGGTGCTCTTCGACATGGTGGGCGACTGCGATCTCCACATCCCGCTCGAGGCCAACTCCGACGCGGGCCTCTATTCGAAGTTCTCCGCCGCCGCCCAGGATGAATCCGGCTCGGACGCGCCGTTCGGCGGCGAGGCCGCCGGCGTTCTCGACGATCACACGCCGTTCCTCCAGGCCGGTGTGCCGGCTGTCGACCTGATCGATTTCGACTACGGGCCGGGGCCCTCGCCGGGCGGCTGGTGGCACACGCGACAGGATGACCTGCGGCACGTATGTGCCCGGAGCCTCGGCGAGGTTGGCGCTCCCGCGCTGGCGGCGCTGCCGGCGATCCGCTAGTGCACGACCGCACTTGCCGCGGCGGGGCCGCCGGTACCCTTTGTGTCGTCCATGGCGACCGCTTCCGAAGCCCCTGTCCGGACTGCGCCCAAGCGGATCCTGCTCGCGGCGCCTCGCGGCTATTGCGCGGGCGTCGATCGTGCCGTCCAGGCAGTCGAGCAGGCGCTCGAGATCCACGGTGCGCCGGTGTACGTGCGCAAGGAGATCGTCCACAACAAGCACGTGGTCAAGCAGCTCGCGAGCCGCGGCGCGATCTTCGTAGAGGAGGAGACCGAGGTGCCCGAGGGTGAGGTTGTCGTCTTCTCCGCCCACGGCGTCGCCCCGACCGTGCAGGAGAACGCCAAGGCGCGCCAGCTCCAGACGATCGACGCGACCTGCCCGCTCGTCACCAAGGTGCACGTCGAGGCGCGCAAGTTCGCCCAGCAGGGCTACACGATCGTCCTCGTCGGTCACGAGCACCACGAGGAGGTCGAGGGGACGACCGGGGAGGCCCCGGACAACATCGTCCTGGTCCAGTCCGCCGAGGAGGTCGACAACCTCGAGCTGGACGATCCGGACCACGTTGCCTACATCACCCAGACCACGCTGTCGCTGGACGAGACGTCGGGGATCATCGAGAGGCTGAAGGAGAAATTCCCGAAGATCGTCGGCCCGAAGTCCGATGACATCTGCTACGCGACGACCAACCGCCAGATCGCGGTGAAGGAGCTCGCGGGGGAGTGCGAGCTGGTGCTGGTGATCGGCTCGGCTAACTCCTCGAACTCCAACCGTCTGGTCGAGGTCGCCCGGGAGTGCGGCGCGAAGTCCTACCTCATCGACAACTCGCTCCAGGTCGAGGAGGAATGGCTGGAGGGCGTCGAGACCCTCGGCATCACCTCAGGGGCGAGCGCTCCCGAGGAGCTCGTGGAGCAACTCGTTGACTTCTTCCGCGACCGCGGCACCGAGGACATCTCCGAGGTCCGCACGGTCGACGAGTACGTGCGCTTCATGCTGCCCAGGGAGATCCGGGCAGCGCTGGCCGAACGCGCCGGCTGACTCGGCTGCCATCAGCATTCGCGACGATGGTCGGAAAACCGCACCTATGGTGCGGGAATCCATCCATCGCGGGATGACGGCGGTTGGTCAGGCCGGTAGGCCCGCCGCGAAAGTGATGGCGTAGACGGCGACGTTCCCCCTAACGGTGAGCGAGATTCGGTGTGGCTCGTGGCGCTCGTGGGCGCTCAGCTCGTAGGCGCCGGGGGAGTCCACCGCCACCGCCTCCGGCTCGCCGCCGTCGAGCGCGACCTCGAGCTCGCCCTTGCCATCAACACTCGCCCAGGCGCCCCCGGCCTCGTAATCGAACTCGAGCGCGTCCTCAGGCCCGCCCGCCCTCCAGGGCTCCGAGATCGATCCGCCCGGAAGAAGCTCCGGCGTGGGCCGCGCCACCAGCGCCCCGGCGGCATCGATCGGGCGCGCCGGCGGCAGCACCTCGGGAAGCTCGAGGGTGGGGACGACGGCCAGGAGCTCCTCCTGGATCGCGTCCTCCGTCGCTGCGTACTCCCCCTCGCCGAGGTGGAACCAACGCAGCGCGCCGCCCCGTCCCCACAGGAAAAGCGAGGGCCAGCCCTCACACCCGTAGTCATGCCAGGCGAGATAGTCGCGATCCAGCGCGACGGGAAACTCGACGTCAAGGCGTGCCAGCGCGGCAGCGAGCTTCCCCTCGTCGCCCGTGAACGGGAACCGCGGCGAATTGACGCCGAGCACCGTCAGTCCGTGCGGTGCGTAGCGGTCGCCCCAGGCGGTCACGTACGGGAGCGTCCGCACGCTCGACAAGTGCGCTGCGTCGATGAAATGCACGAGCAGGGGCCCGCGCGCGCAGATGCGCTCGATCGGGGCGGGCTCGCCGCCAAGCCATCGCAGTCGCGGCGAGAAGGGCGGCACCGCGATGTCAATGACTTCGGGACGCACGGCGCCGGTATTGTGCTGCCTCACGGCGGGCGGGTGATCGCGAAATCAAAAGGAGCTGTATGAACGAGACGATCTGGGAGCGAATCGACAGGGCGCGAGAACGCTGGAACGTGCTGCGCCATCCGTTCTACATCCGCTGGACCGCCGGCGAGCTGACCCGCGAGGAGCTCGCGCGCTACTCCGGCCAGTACCGCCACGCGGTCGAGGCGATCGCCCATACGAGCGCGGAGGCAGCCGACGCTGTACCGACCAGCCCGGAGCTTCGCGAGCACGCCGCTGAGGAACGCGAGCACGTCGCCCTGTGGGACGAGTTTGTAGCCGCCACCGGCGGCGACACGGCCGCCCACGCCACTGCCGAGACAGCCCAGTGCGTCCAGGTGTGGTCGTCGGGCACCGACCTCGCGTCCAATCTCGTGACGCTCTACGCGATCGAGAGCGCTCAGCCCGAGATCTCCCGCGTGAAGCGTGAGGGCCTCGTCTCGCGCTACGGGTTCCAGGCCGGCGACGGCACGCGCTACTTCGAGGTGCACGAACGCCTTGATGCCGAGCATGCCGAGCGGGCGAGGGAGCTTCTGGCGGAAGTCGCAGGCGATGACGAAGAGGATCGCCTCGTGGCCGCCGCCGAGCGTGCCTACCGCGCCAACTGGCGGCTCCTGGACGGCGTCTAGGGAGGTGAATCGGCTGCCGGTGTGTGGGGCTGGCGGGAACGAGTCATCGGGATCATCCTCGGCGTGGTGCTCGGCGTCGGGGTGATTCTCGCGTTCGTGTTCCTGTTCAGCGAACAGACGGTCGACGCGCCATCGCTATCCGGCAGCCAGCCCGCGCAGCAGGCCGGCCCGCACAACTCTAGGTCGCCAGGATCTCCGCCAGTCGGCGGTCCAGCGCCTCGGACAGGGCCTCGCGGAGCGGCCCCTCGCTAGTCCGCTCGGCGAGCTCCTGAAGAAAGCCGTCGATGATGAGGCGCTTCGCCCGCGGCTCGGGCATACCCCGTGAGCGCAGGTAGAAGAGCTGGTCGCGATCCACCTGCGCCACCGCGGCGGCGTGGGTGCAGCGGACGTCGTT
>VAYL01000262.1:1755-2685 GCA_005884305.1 Actinomycetota bacterium | reverse complement strand
TCGCCGCCGTGCCGCTGCCCGGGCGGCCGATCGACGCCGCTGTGGGCGATGGGCGGCTATGGGTGACGACGATCGACTCGGCCTCGCTGACGAGTATCGACGCCCGTACTCGCAAGATCCTCAGGACGACTCCGCTCCGCGGCCGGCCGGACGCCGTCGTCTTTGGCGCCGGCTCGGTCTGGGTCGCAGACGCGAGTAGCGGCGTGCTTGCTCGGGTGCGGCCGGGTTACGGGACCGTGCTACGCCGGATTCGCTTCCCTCGTGCGCCGCCGGCCGCCACAGGCGCTGAGCGTCTACGAGTCGCGCGGGCAACGCTGGCCGCGACAGCGGACGCGGTGTGGCTGACGAATGGGTCGCGGAGCATCTTTCGGATCGACGCCGAGACCACGCACACCGAGCGGAACGACGCCGGCCGCCGCGTGGACGCTGTGACCGCCGGTGCCGGCGCGGTGTGGGCGCTCGCGGCCAAGACAGCGACGGTCCTCCGTCTCGACCCGGCAAGCGGCCGAGTCACAGATCGCATCCCGATCGCCGCGCGTCAGGGACCGGCGTTGCCTGCACCGACCGCGATCGCAGCCGGCAGTGACGCCGTCTGGGTCCTGAATGGCAATTCGGCGACAGTGACCCGGATCAACCCGGACACGCGCAGCGTGGAGATGACCGTCGAACTCGGGATCGATCGCCTTCCGGCCGACATCGCCGCGAGCGGGCGGACGGCCTGGATCGCGAACTTCGACGGCTCACTCTCGCGTCTCGACGGTCGTTCACCGACCGCGAAGAGCATCTGGGTGGGCGGCGCGCTCGAACGCGTCGCCGCGACGCAGTCGACTATCTGGACGACCACGACTGCACTGGATCAGAAACTTCCGGGAGGTTCGAAGTGATGCGCGCATCCCTGCCAGCCGTCGCGGCCGCCGCCACCGCAATAAC
>VAYL01000262.1:0-1678 GCA_005884305.1 Actinomycetota bacterium | reverse complement strand
TGCTCGCCGATCACCTACGGCGGCCCAGGTCGCCCGCAGTTCCTGATCGCCGCGTCCACCGCCCTGCAGGGTCAGGTCAAGGAACACGGTGTGCAGATCGCGCAGGCGCTCAAGCTCGTCCTGGCCCAACACGACTGGAAGGCCGGCCCGTATCGCATCGGCCTACAGATATGTGACGAGACGACGGCGACGTCGGACTTCGCAGACCCAAAGAAATGCGCAGCCAATGCGCGCGCCTTCACGCGCAACCGCAGCGTGCTGGCAGTCGTCGGGCCGCATTTCTCTTCATGTGCCGCGTCGATGCTCGGCATCCTCAGCAAGGCCCCGGGCGGTGCGATCCCGGTCATCAGCGGATCGACCACATATCTCGGCCTCACCCGGAGTGGACCGGGCGTGGGACCCGGCGAACCGGCCAGCTTCTACGGCGGCGGCGCGCGCAACTTCGTGCGCATCGTGCCGGCCGATGACGTCCAGGGGGCAGCAGTGGCTACGTATTTGAAGGACCACGGCTAGCAGCGCGCCTATGTCGCGCAAGCTGGGCGCCACACTCGCGGGCAGCACGCAGTGGAACGCAAAGGCAAAGGACTACCGGGCGCTCGCCAAACGGGTCGCCGGCACGCATCCCGATGCAGTGTTGATGGGCGGCTACGTCTTCGAGAACGCGCCGCAGCTGATCAAGGACCTCCGGGCGGTGCTGCCCCATGCCCAGCTGGTCGGCCCCGACGGCATGGACCAGCCGAGCGCGATCGTCGAGGGCGCGGGTGCCTCCGCCGAGAACCTGCTCCTGACGATCGCGGTGGTGCCGGCGCGCGCGCTGCCGCCGGCCGGTCGCGCGTTCGCGGAGGAGTTCCGGCGGCGTTACTCGCAATACCCCTGCTGCCTCTCCGTCAACGCCGCCCAGGCCGCCCAACTGGTGCTCGACGCGATTGCCCGGTCGGACGGCTCGCGCGACAAGGTGAGGGCGGCGCTGTTCCAAGCAGATGTCAAGGGCGGGCTGATCGGCGACTTCAAGATCGACCGCTACGGGGACACGACGCTGACAAAGATGGGGCTCTACCGGATCAAAGAGGGTGAGGGGCGCTTCGAGGGAAGCATCAGTCCGCGCGCCGATCTCCTCGCGAGGCACTGAAAGCCGCATCTCTATCGCGATTAACCAAGTCGTACCGCGATCCTCTACCGGCCGGACCGAGGGTTCCGCCAACAAGCGACCGCAACCGGCGGCCGCGCCAAGCAAGGAGGCGGAAATGCGCCGATTCACCCAGATCATCGTCGTGGCAGGCCTGGCCACGATCGGCCTGACAGGCACCACGTTCGGCAACAACTCGACCGGCAAGGACCTCCGCTCGCCCGACGCCAGGGATGCCGCGCAGTCAACGACCAGCGTCATCGATCTTCGCTCGCCGGACGCGCGCGACGCGGCGCGCGGTCCCGCTGCGTCCGATGTCGCGAAGACGTCGGAGATCACCGACTTGCGCTCACCCGATGCGCGTGACGCGACGGGTATCTCGACCTCCAAGCCGGACCCCGCTTCGACGCCGCATGTCGTCCAGGTGGCCTCGAACGGATTCGAGTGGAGCGACGCCGGAATCGGCGCCGCCGCAATGCTCGGCCTGATCGCGCTGTGCGGCGGCGTGCTGCTGCTGGTGAGCAGCCGCCGGCGCGCGCGGCACGTGCCGCG
>VAYL01000191.1 GCA_005884305.1 Actinomycetota bacterium | reverse complement strand
TTCCGTTGCCCCAGCTTCTGCCCCTTGTGCTTGTTGACCGGCTTTCCGAGGTCGACCGCCCACGCAACGAGCTTCCCGTCGCTCGGGACGCGGAAGGGGTGCTTCCGTCCGTCGGCAGCGGTCATGAACCCCGTAACGCGACCGATGACGTTGCAATGGCTCGTGTCCTTTATGTTCGGACAGGAGGCCTTAGGGGTGTGCTTCGTGTGCCCGATTACCTTGGCCTTGGACGCACCAGCGATCGGCATCGCGACGACCATCACCAGCGCCGCGCACAGTGCGGCGAATGCGACCGCGTAGGCGGCGCGGCGCCTCGCGGTCGGGGGTTTTGTCCTCGGCTCGCTCATCGCGTTTATGAACACACGCGACTCCGGTGGGTTGCGGCCCCTCGCCGCACGGTATTCAGAGCCCCGTGAGCCCCATAGCTTAGGGGCACTGCCCGCTGGTAGCGGGATTTGCGGCCCATTCGGGCTTTCCGGCGCCGATGATCTAGGGTCCATCGGGTGAGCGGCGCCTCGGAGCCAGGGAACGGCCAGCGCAGCGAGGAGGCGTCCCGCCGGGCGTACGTCGAGTCGGGTCTCGACCTCGCGGGGCTCGCGGCGGAGCCGGACGAGATTGCGGTCATCGAGGCCGTCGACGCGATCTACGGGCCGAGCCTCCGCGCGCTGATGGCCGAGGGCTTCGACGAGATTCCCCACGAGCCCGGCGCCGACATGTCCAGACCTCCCCGCACCGCCGAGGAGCGCTAGGGCGTGGAGCTGCTCGACCGCACGCTGCGTGACCAGGCCGCCGCGATCGCGGCCGGCGATGCCGACGCCGGCGAGGTGCTCGACGCGGCACTGGAGCGAATCGAGGAACGAAACGCCGCTCTGAACGCCATCGTCGAGACGTTCCCGGAGGAGTCGCGGCGAATGCTCGCGGAAGCACCGCGCGGCCCGCTTTACGGCGTGCCGGTCGCGATCAAGGACGAGTGGCCGCTGCCATGGCGCGCGGAGCGCCTCGGCGCCGCGCAGCACGTCGGCCCGGCGCCGCAGCCCGGCGAGTCGGGCCCCTACCGCGCCCTTCGCGACGCCGGCGCCGTGGTCGTCGGGGTCGCCAACATGCACGAGTACGGCTCCGGCAGCACGGGTCACATCTCCGCGTTCGGCGCGGCCCGCAATCCCTGGGACACCGAGCGCGCGCCCGGCGGATCTTCCAGCGGACCCGGGGCAGCGGTCGCCGCCCGCATGGTCGCCGGGGCGGTCGGCGCCGACGGGGTCGGCTCGATCCGCTACCCCGCCGCCTACTGCGGGCTCACCGGTCTGAAGCCGACCTTCGGCCGCTCGATGATGCAGGGACACCACGTGCCGCAGACCACGACGATCGTCTCCGGGCCGTTGTGCCGGGACGCCCCCGACTGCCGGCTGCTTGGCGGCGTCCTCTTCGGCGAGGTCCTGGTGGGCGGCGACGCCCGCGCAATGCGGATCGGCGTCGTCCCGGGTGAGCTCTGGGACGACACGCAGCCCGCGGTTCGGGAGGCGTGCAACAGGGCGCTCGAGACGCTCAAGGACGCCACTGGATCTCAAGTGGAGGAGGTCGACTTCGCGGGCCGCGAGCACGTGCTGATCGCATCGGTCCTGATCGGCCAGACCGAGGATCTCGCGAACGTGACTCCGGAGCGGATCGAGGCGCTCGGCGAGGACGTGAGCATCATCGCCCGGGCTCTCCTGCGCTACCGGATGCTGATCCCCGCGGTCGCGATCTCGAAGGCACAGCAGGTGCGCACGCTGGTGCGGCGTTCGCTCGACGAGCTCTTCGAGCGCGTTGACGTGCTCGCCTGGCCGACCGTGGCCGCCCCCGCCCCGCGCCTTGACGACACGTCCGTCGAGCTCCCGTCCGCCGTCTATCCCGCCGACTACGTCAACCCGCGCCAGGCGGGGATCGCCAACCTCGCGGGCGTGCCGGCGATCAGCGTCCCGGTCGGGTTGAGCCCCGAAGGCCTGCCGGTCGCCTTGCAGCTCATCGCCGCCTGGGGACGCGACGAGCTGCTGCTGGACGCGGCCGAGGCGTTGGAGCGCGCGACCGAGCGGGAGTGGGTCGACGCAGCGCCCGATCTGGCCGCCGCCTAGCGTCTCCTATCCTGCGCGCGATGCCGGCGATCGAGGCAAACGGACTTGAGCGCACCTTCGAGGGCGGCATTCACGCGGTCGCGGGCGTTGACCTGGACGTGGCCGAAAAAGAGATCTACGCCTTCCTCGGCCCCAACGGCGCGGGCAAGACAACCACGGTCCGCATGCTCACCACGCTGCTTCAGCCGACCGGTGGGAGCGCGCGCGTGGCGGGGTTCGACGTGGTCGCGGAGGCCGCGAACGTGCGGCGGTCGATCGGCGTCGCGCTCCAGGAGGCTGCGCTCGACCCGCTGATGACCGGGCGGGAGCTCATCCGCCTGCAGGCGACCCTCCACGGACTCAGCCGCCAGGCGGGGCGCGAGAAGGCCGACTCTCTGCTGGAGCGCGTCGACCTGGTCGACGCCGCCGACCGGCAGGTGGGCACCTACTCGGGCGGGATGCGGCGGCGCCTCGACCTGGCGTCCGCGCTGGTCCACGAGCCCAAGGTCCTGTTCCTGGACGAACCGACGACTGGGCTCGACCCGGTGAGCCGGCGGACGATCTGGGAGGAGGTCGAGCAGCTCAATCGCGAGGGGACGACCGTCTTTCTCACGACGCAGTACCTGGAGGAGGCGGACCAGCTCGCAGATCGTGTCGGGATCATCGATTTCGGCCGGATCGTCGCCGAGGACACGCCGGGTCGGCTGAAGGCGGGGATCGGCCACCCGCACCTGGAGATCCGGCTGGTCGAAGATGTCGCCGAACGCGCTCGGGAGGTCGTCGCCGGGTTCGGCAAGCCGCGGCCGAGCAAGGACGGAGCCGTGCTGGTTGAGCTCGAGGGCGGCGCCGGTGGCGTGGCGCCAGTGGTGCGGGCCCTGGATGACGCGGGGCTCGCGGTGGAATCCCTTGACCTGGTCGAGCCGACGCTCGACGACGTCTTCCTCGAGAAGACCGGGCATCACCTGGAGCCCGAAGAGCCGGAGGCTGGCGAGAGCGAGTGACGCGCACGGACCTCCGGGTGGTCGCGGCCCTTGGCGCGCGATCGGTGAAGCAGACGTTCAGACGGCCGCAGCTACTCGCCCCGATCGTCGTGTTCCCGTCGATCCTGCTGGCGATTCAGACGGCTGGTGCGGGGCAGGCGGTGAACCTCCCCGAGTTCCCGCCGGTCAACAGCTTCCTCGACTTCATGCTCGCGGGAGCCATGATCCAGGCGACTCTGCTGGCGGGCAACAGCGGTGGGATCGCGCTCGCGGTTGACATCGAGATGGGCTTCACCGATCGGCTGTTGGCGGCGCCGATCTCCCGGTTTGGGATGGTGCTCGGGCGCCTGGCGGGCACGGGGGTGTTGTCGCTGCTCGCGGGGATCTGGTTCATCGTCGTGGGCCTGATCTTCGGGGCCCAGATCAACGACGGAGTGCCGGGCGTGATCGTGATGCTCTTGCTCGTGACGCTGTCGGGCCTCGCGTTCGGCGGGATCGGCGCGGCAGTCGCGCTGCGGACCGGCCGGGCCTCGGTGGTGCAGGGCCTGTTCCCCCTTGTGTTCGTGATCCTGTTCCTTTCCTCTGCGTTCTTTCCCCAGGATCTGCTCACCGGGCCCGCCGCCACCATTGCCCAGTACAACCCGCTGAGCTTCATCGTCGAGGGAATCCGGGACCCGGTGATCTCCTCGCTGACGTGGGAGGTCTTCGGCAAGGCGATCGCGTCGCTGGCGCTGGTCGGCGCGATCGGGATCGGACTGAGCGCGCTCGCCCTCCGGCGGCGGCTGAGGGCGGGCGGCTGATGGGTTGGCGAAAGAGCATGGAGGCAACGTGGGCCCTGGTCCGTCGCGCGGCGAATGAACTCCTGCGGGGCGTGCTCGCGCCGACGATCTTCTTTCTCGGTCTCACCTCGGTATTCGGCGCGCTTGACAACCTCGCGGGCTTCCCAGCCCCCTACAAGGACTGGCTGATCCCGGTGAGCCTGCTCCAGGGTGCCGGGTTCACCGGGGCCGCCACCGGCGTCAACCTCGCGCGGGACATCGAGCAGGGCTGGTTCGACCGCCTGTTGGTCTCCCCCGCTCCGCGGCCGGTGATCCTGGCCGGCCTGGTGCTGTCGGCCGCACTGCGATCGCTGATCCCGGCCATCTTCCTCCTGATCGTCGGATTCGCGATTGGCGTGCAGTGGCCGGGCCTGGATGGCCTGCTGATCGCCCTGCTCGTGGTGATGGGGATGGGCACGGTCGCGGCGTGCTGGGGGACTACGCTCGCCCTGAAGTACCGATCTCAGTCGGCGGCGCCGCTGATGCAGGCCGGGATGCTGCTTCTCGTCCTCACCACCACCGCCTACGCGCCGCTCGCGCTGCTGACGGGCTGGCTTCACACCGTCGCGCGCTACAACCCCGTGACCCAGGTGGTCGAGGCGGCGAGGCAGGGCTTCATCGGCAGCGTCACGTGGGGCAACACGTGGCCGGGACTCGTCGCGCTGGCCGGCCTGCTGGCGGTGCTATCCGCGCTGGCGCTGCGCGGCATGCACCGCACGGCGATCTAGCTCGCCCGCCCAGGCCCCAACACCGACGATGGTCGGAAAACCCACCCATATGTGCGGTTATCCATCCATCGTCCGTGATCCGGCCCGTTCCAGGAGGGCCCGGACCTCGCTGATGAGATCGTCGGCGTCGTAGGACGTCGTAGCCGGTCACCCGCACTGGCTCCCAGCCATGCGCACGAAGCACTCGGTCACGACGGCGGTCGTTGCGAAACGCCCTTCGGGTGCCGTGCGCCTCCCACGCGTCCACCTCGACGACCACTCGCTCACGGTGCCACACGAAGTCGCATTGCATCTCCTCGCCCGGGATCTGCATCCAGGCGTTGATCGCTGGGGCAGGCAGGCCGGTCTGCCGAGCGAGCTGGAGGAAACGCTTTTCGAGCTGACTCTTGGTTCGGTCACGTCCAAGTCCGTCGACCTCAAGTGCTGCTCGCAGGCGGGCGGTGCCAGGATGCGCGCTCCG
>VAYL01000190.1 GCA_005884305.1 Actinomycetota bacterium | reverse complement strand
GGAATCAGCATCGCGAGGTTCGTCTTCCCCGACGCGGACGGGAAGGCACCGGCGATGTACTTGACGTCTCCCTCCGGGGAGGTGAGCTTGAGGATCAGCATGTGCTCGGCCATCCAGCCCTCGTCTCGCGCCATCGCGGAGGCGATCCGGAGGGCGAAGCACTTCTTCCCCAGCAGGGCGTTGCCGCCGTATCCCGAGCCGTACGACCAGATCTCGCGCGTCTCGGGGAAGTGCACGATGTACTTGTTGTCGGCGTCGCAGGGCCACGGCACGTCCTCCTGGCCCTCGTCGAGCGGCGCGCCGACCGAGTGCAGACACGGCACGAAGTCGCCCTCCTCGCCCAGGACGTCGAGGGCGCCCTTGCCCATGCGGGTCATGATCCGCATCGACGCGGCGACGTAGGCGGAGTCCGTGAGCTGCACCCCGATGTGGGCGATGTGCGAGCCCAGCGGGCCCATCGAGAACGGCACCACGTAGAGCGTCCTGCCCTTCATCGACCCGCGGAACAGCCGGTTCAGGACGTCACGCATCTCCTGCGGGTCGCGCCAGTTGTTGGTCGGGCCGGCCTGGTCCTCGCTGTTCGAGCAGATGAACGTCCTGTCCTCCACGCGAGCGACGTCGCCTGGGTCCGAGCGGGCCAGATAGGAGTTGGGCCGCTTCGCGTCGGAGAGGCGCTCGAAGGTCCCGGCGTCGACCAGGGCCTGGCACAGGCGGTCGAACTCCTCCGCCGAGCCGTCGCACCAGTGGACGGAGTCGGGCTGAGTCAGCTCCGCGAACTCCTCCACCCAGGAGATCAGCTTCTGGTTCTTGGTTGCGGCGGCCGCAGCCGTTGTCTCGCTCACGTCTCGGTTCAACTCCTTGTGTGGACTACCTAAAACGTCGAACGCCCAGGGGCGTCCCCTGGACGTGGGCGACATTCTTTACCACACCGAGGTCGTTCTGGCGGGCCTTGCACCTTATGTAGGGTTTCACGCCGCCATGAGGTTCTACGAATTCGAGTCGCGCCGGATCGTCGAGCGGGCGGGCATTCCGGTCACGAAATACGGCTTCTGCACCACCGCCGACCAGGCCCGGAAGATCGCCGAGGAGATCGGCGGTTCCGTGGTGATCAAGTCCCAGGTGCTCACCGGCGGCCGGATGAAGGCGGGCGGCGTCAAGTTCGCGGACACGCCCGAGGAGGCGGCCTCTCACGCCGCCGACATCCTCGAGCTCGAGATCAACGGCCACATGCCGAAGGGCGTGCTGGTCGACCCGAAGGCCGACGTCGCGCAGGAGTACTACGCCGGCGTCGTCTGGGACGGCACGCGGAAGTGCCCGCTCATGCTCTTCTCCGACATGGGCGGGATCGACATCGAGGAGGTCGCCGATTAGCATCCCTATCACGTGGGCCGCGGCCATCTGTCCAACCTCGTCGAGCCGCCTGACTTCCGCGCCAAGGAGGTCATCTCACACACTGGGCTCACCGGCTCCGAGCTCACCCGGGCGACCCCGATCCTGGCCCGCCTCGCGCGTCTCATGCGCGACTACGACATGACGCTCGCCGAGATCAACCCCCTTGCCCGCCTGGCGGACGGCAGCTTCGTGGCGCTGGACGCGCACATGGAGATGGAGAACGAGGCGCGCCCCCGCCAGCGGCCGCTACTCGACGACCTCGGCGTCGATCCCACCGACATGCGCGAGCCGTACGAGCCCAGCGCGTTCGAGCGCAACGTCAAGGCGATCGACTCCGCGGACCACCGCGGCGTCATCCAGGGCAAGGACCACGGCTTCTCGGGGAACCTGGGGCTCGTGATCGGCGCCGGCGGCGGTTCCCTGACGCTGACCGACGCCGTACGAAGTCAGGGCGGCCGCCCGGCCAACTACACCGAGATCGGCGGCAATCCCTCCGTCTCCAAGGCCTGCGGGCTGGCTAAGGAGGTCCTGAGCAAGGACGGCGTCGAGAAGATCGCGGTGATGATGTCCATCGTCTCGAACACGCGCGTCGACATCGTCGCCCGCGGCGTGATCAAGGCCTGCCTGGAGCTGGACAAGGACCCCGGCGAGACGATCGCGATCTTCCGCATCCCGGGCGCCTGGGAGGAGGAGGGCTTCAAGATCCTGGAGCGTTACGGCGTCGAGTACTGCGACCGCTCGGTGTCGATGTGGGAGGCGGCGGGCAGGGCCGTGGCAAAGATTCAAGAAGAGCAGGTAGCAGGGAGCAGGTAGATCTCGATGACCATCCTCTACCTGCTACCTGCCACTTGCTCGAAGCGAGGAGACGGCTGAAGTGTCGGTACTTCTTTCTGAGGACTTCACCTTCATCGTCCAGGGCATCACCGGGCGCGAGGCGGTGAATCTCACCCGCGAGTGCCTGGACTACGGCTCGAAGGTCGTCGGCGGCGTCACGCCGGGCCGCAAGGGTCGCGAAGTGCACGGCGTGCCGGTGTTCGACACCGTCGAGCAGGTGACGGAGGCGCTCGGCTACGTGCCCGACGGCTCGGTCGTGACCGTCCCTCCCGCGTTCACCAAGGACGCGGTGTTCGAGGCGATCGTCCGGGGGGTCAAGCTCGTCGTGATCGTCACCGAGCGGATCCCGCGCCGCGACGTCGCCGAGATGGTCGAGCTCGCCGATCGCTACGGGGCTCGGATCATCGGGCCCAACTGCCTCGGCGTGATTGTGCCGGAGGTGTGCAAGATGGGCGGCATCGGCGGGCCTGCCAAGGACGCTGCGAAGGCCTACACCCCGGGGGCGATCGGCGTCATGTCACGAAGTGGCGGGATGACGACCGAGATCTCCTCGACGCTGACCGCCGCCGGCCTGGGCCAGTCGACGGCGATCTCGATCGGCGGCGACGCCATCATCGGCTCCACCTACGCGGAGCTCATGCCGCTCTTCGAGGCCGACGAGCAGACCGAGGGCATCGTGATCTACACGGAGCCCGGGGGCCGGATGGAGGCGCAGCTCTCCGAGTGGGTGAAGGAAAACGACTCGCGGCTCCCGATCGTCGCCTTCATGGCGGGCCGCTTCATGGACTCCGAGGAGATGAAGGGCATGAGCTTCGGCCACGCGGGCACGATCGTCGAGGGCAAGGAGGACACGGCGACGGAGAAGATCGCCCGCCTCGAGGCCGCCGGCATCCCGGTCGTGGAGCGGATCGACGAAATTCCGGACGCCGTCAAGGACAAGCTGGGAGCGAAGGTCTGATGGAGGCCCGATCAAAGGAACTCGAGGCCGTGTTCATCGAGGTCGAGGTCGACGCCTCGATCGCGACCGACGCCGAGCTCGCGCGCAAGCTGGCGGAGGTGTGCCCGGTGGACATCTTCGCCACCGACGACGGACACGTCGCGATCGTCCGGTCGAACCTCGACGAGTGCGTGCTCTGCGAGCTGTGCCTCGACGCGGCGCCCGACGGCACGGTGCGCGTGAAGAAGCTGTACGACGGCACCGAACTGGTTCGCTGACAGCTCTCCGCGGGACGCGCGCTTCGGGCGGACGGCAGACTACGCCGCCGTGAACTTCATCGAGGACGTCCTGGAGCGCTACCCCGCCTCGAAGCCGGCGCTCGTCACGATCGCGCGCAACGGGGAACGGCGGCTGTGGCACTTCGGAGAGCTCATTGCGCGCTCGGCCGGACTGTCGGGGGCATTCGCCGCGCGCGGCGTGAAGCGCGGCGACGTTGTGATGACGCTCGTCGGCAGCCGGGTCGAATGGGTGCTGGTGATGCT
>VAYL01000265.1:2593-3159 GCA_005884305.1 Actinomycetota bacterium | reverse complement strand
TGATCTCGAGGCGGCGCGTTAGCCCGCCGAGGGCGAAGTCGCGGATCTCCTCAGCGCTGGCACCGAGCGCGTCCCAATCGGCATCCCCATTGCCGTCCGGCGGACGCAGCGTCTCGGCAACGACCGGCAACAGCTCGACGAGCGTGGAGCGGATGGTTCGCGCCGCGCCATCGCCGGTGCGCACGGCCTCGCGAAGGAACCAGACGCCGTAGCCAATATGGCGGGTCTCGTCGTGGTGGATCCTGGAGTAGCCCGCCACGAACCCGGGCAGCAGTTCATCGCGCTCGAGGTACTGCGTGGTGAATCGAAACGATGTGAGGCCGAGCGTGCTCTCGAGGATCAGGTGGTAGATCGTCACGAACCGGACCTTCGCCGCGATGTCGCCGGGCGATGCCACGAGATCCTTGTGCGCCTCGACGAGCGCCTCGTCGAAGAGCCGCCGGAAGGCCGGCGAGACCTGCTCGCGAGAGCGTTCGACATGCGAGGCGATCGCGCCGGGTGAGTCGATCACTTCATCGCGAAACCGCGCGTAGAACTGCATGTGCCGCGCCTCATCGATCTGCTGA
>VAYL01000265.1:558-2580 GCA_005884305.1 Actinomycetota bacterium | reverse complement strand
TGGCGAGAAATGTGGCCTCCTCCTCACTGCCGTAGGCGGCGACTAGACCCGAGAACTTCGTCGTGATCCGCTCCTCGGCGACCATCAGCGACGACAGGGCCCAGTAGATGAGGGCCTGGTCGGCGGCGCTCATCCGCGGCCACTGCTTCCGGTCGCTGGTCAGATCGATCTCGAAGGGGCTCCACTGCTGCTCCTCCCAGCGGCGGTAGAGGGTCTGGGGGTCGTTCAGCTGGATCTCGGCCGCGGTCACGCGGCTCGCAGCCGGGCCCGGATGATCGCCGAGACGGCCTGATCGTGGACGCGATGCGTCTCGCGGATCTCCACGTCCTCGAAGCCGGCCGCGAGCAGCTCGCGCTCGAACTCCTCGCGAGTGAGGGCACCGGCGATGCAGCCCGTCCACTGCGCCATGTCGCGGCGTGTCGCCTCATCCATGTCCGGGTCGGCCAAGATGTCGCTGACCGCAAATCGTCCGCCGGGCCGAAGCACGCGACCCGCTTCGCGAAAGACGGCCGGCTTGTCGCCAGACAGATTGACGACGCAGTTGGAGATGAGCACGTCGATCGAGTCGTCCGGGAGCGGGACGTCCTCGATCGTGCCCTTGACGAATTCCGCGTTTTCGACCCCGGCCTCGCGCTGGTTGCGGCGGGCGAGCTCGAGCATCTCATCCGTCATGTCGAGACCATAGACTTTGCCGGTAGGTCCCACACGGCGAGCGGAAAGCAGCACGTCGATCCCGCCGCCTGAGCCGAGATCGAGAACAGTCTCACCGGGATTGAGCGTTGCCAGCGCGGTGGGATTTCCGCAACCAAGAGAGGCTTTCAACGCTTCTTCGGGATAGACGCCTGGACCGAACGTGGCGTCTCCGCACGCATCCGGGATCTCGATCCCACACCCGCAGCCCGAGCCGGAAGGTCCGCAACAACCGGGCCTTCCCTCCTGCACCGATCGGGCGGCGCCGGCGTAACGCTCGCGCACCACTTCGCGGATCTCCTCTACTTCAGCCATGCGCTCAATTCCTCCAGTGCCTCCGCGTGCACGTAGTAGTAGGCCCAAAGGCCCCGCCGTTCCGAGCCGACGATCCCCGCGTCGCGGAGCACCTTGAGGTGATGGGAGACCGTCGGCTGCGAGAGGTCGAACAGCGGCACCAGCTCGCACACGCAGACCTTGCCGGCGTGCTTGCGCAGCACATCGACGAGCTGCATCCGGATCGGATCGCCGAGAGCCTTGGCGGCGGCGGCCATCCGCTCGGCCTGTGCCCGCTCGATGTCGGGATACACGACGGGCTCGCAGCAGGGCTCGCCCGCGGGACGCTTTTGCTTGGGCGCCAGCTCCAGATCGACCATCATCTATTTACAAATATCAATTTCATTGGCATATGTCAATGCAATATTCTGAGACGAGATGGACGGCCCGGAGGTTCTTTTCGTCTGCGTCCACAACGCCGGGCGCAGCCAGATGGCGGCGGGGTTGGTCGACAAGCTGTCTGACGGGCGCGTGCGCGTGCGCTCAGCGGGCAGCGAGCCAGCCGATCGGCTCAATCCCCGCGTGGTCGAAGCGATGGCCGAGGTGGGCGTCGACCTCGCCAGGGAATATCCGAAGCCGCTAACCGACGAAGCGGTCCGCGGCGCCGATGTCGTGATCACGATGGGCTGCGGCGACGCGTGTCCCATCTACCCCGGCAAGCGCTACGAGGACTGGGAGCTCGAAGACCCGGCGGGCAAGGACCTCGACACGGTGCGCCGGATACGGGATGGGATCACCGAGCGGGTGAAACGACTGCTGGCCGACCTAGCACCTGAGAGTGGCGCGGCCTGATCTCGTCCGCCGTGCGGGCGCGGAGTCGATCGCCGCGTTCGCGCTCGTCTTCGGCGGCTGCGGCGCGATCATCGCCAACGCCGAGTACGGCGGGGGCCTGGGCACGGTGGGGGTCGCGCTCGCCTTCGGGCTCGTGATCATGGTCATGGTGTACGCCACGGGCCATCTATCGGGCGCCCACATCAATCCGGCGGTCACGATCGCCTT
>VAYL01000265.1:0-537 GCA_005884305.1 Actinomycetota bacterium | reverse complement strand
TCCCGGCCCGCGACGCCATCGCATACATCGCCGGACAGTGCCTGGGGGCCGGCTGCGCGGCGCTCGTACTCCTCGCGATCTGGCCGAGCCAGCCCGGCGACCTTGGCGCCACGCTGCCGACGGTCTCGGTCACCAGCGCGCTGGCCTACGAGGCGGTGCTGACCGCCTTCTTGATGTTCGTGATCATGGCGGTGGCGACCGACACCCGGGCCGTCGGGCCCGCGGCTGCGATCGCGATCGGCGGAACGATCGGCCTGGATGCCCTCTTCGGCGGACCTGTCACGGGAGCCTCGATGAACCCGGCGCGCTCGCTCGGCCCGGCGCTTGTGGGCGGCACTTGGACCGACTACTGGGTCTACGTCGCGGGCCCGGTTCTTGGCGCGGCGGCCGGCGCGCTCGCTTACCAGCTCGTCAGGGGAGACGCGCCCTAGCTTTCGGGCAGCCGGAACTCGCGCAGGAGGCGCTTTTCGGTCTCGCCTTCCACCGCCGCGATGACCTCGACGTGGCTCTCCAGTGGCGTCCCGCGCAGCTTCGTCG
>VAYL01000211.1:4370-8326 GCA_005884305.1 Actinomycetota bacterium | reverse complement strand
CGCAAGTACACGAAGCGCCAGTCGCTGATGGTGACGCCGGGCTACGCGCCGCCGCGCGAGCCGCACATGCCGCCGTACTCGGCGATCGTCACCCAGCAGATCTCCGACACCCTCGGCGCGCTGGTCACGAGCGACATGTTCACCGATGCCCAGCGTCGCACCCTCGCCGTGCTCTGCGACACATTCGTCCCGTCGCTCGAGCCGCCGGACGGCGAAGCGGATCCGACCGGTTTCTGGGCCCGGGCCGCATCGCACATCGGGGTGCCCGAGGCGATCGAGGTGACGCTCCTTCAATCCAACGCGCCCCCCGAGCAGATCGAGGGCCTGCGGCAGCTGCTGGACTCGCTTGCAGCCAACGGAATGCTCCCGGAGGCCCCGCTCGCCGCCCGGGAGGAGCTCGTACGCGCGACCAGCGACTCCGGGCCGGACGCGCTCGCCGGGATCAACGCCGTCCGCGGCCTTGCAACGACGCTTCACTACGCGCTCCCAGACCTGGGCACCGGCCGCAACCCGAATTGGGACGCGATGGGCTATCCGGGACCGCGCTCCGCGTCGCCGGACGCCCCGAAGTCGTTGCCCACACGCCGCCCGAGCAGCGCGGGCGAGGTCATCGAGGCGGACGTGTGCGTTGTCGGGTCCGGGGCCGGGGGCTCGGTCCTCGCGGGCGAGCTCGCGGGGGCGGGGAAGAAGGTGTGCGTGCTGGAAATGGGCGGCTACTTCAACGAGGCCGACTTCGATCAGCTCGAGCTTCCTGCCTACCAGCGCCTCTACCTCAACGCCGGGCCGTTCCCCAGCGCGGAGGGCCAGATCACGCTGCAGGCGGGCGCGACCCTCGGCGGCGGCACAGTCGTCAACTGGACCAACAGCCTGCGCACCCATCCCTGGGTCCGCGAGGAGTGGGCGCGCGACTTCGGCCTCGAGGGTCTCGACGGCGCGGACTTCGATCGCCACCTCGATGCCGTGCTCGAGCGGATCGGCGCCAACGATGAGTGCAGTGACCTGAACGGCCCGCACGAGCGCCTGCGAGAGGCCTGCGAGAAGCTCGGCTACGACTTCCGGCTGATCGTGCGGAACGCCGATCGGACCAGTTACGACCCGGAGAGCGCCGGCTTCATGGGCTTCGGCGACCAATCCGGCGCGAAGCTCTCGACGCAGAAGACTTACCTGGCGGATGCGGCGGAGCGGGACATGGACATCATCCCGAACTGCCGCGCCCAGCGGATCCTCGTCGAGGACGGCCGCGCCGCCGGGGTCGAGGCGGTCTGGGTGGATCCCGCCGCGCCGGCCACCGATGGAGCGCCCGTCGCGCTCACCGTGAGGGCGCCGGCAGTGGTCGTAGCCGGCGGCTCGATTGAATCCCCGGCACTGCTCCTGCGGTCCGGGATCGGCGGGGCTGCGGTTGGAGACTTCCTGCGCCTGCATCCCACGAGCGCCGTCACCGGCGTATACGCCGACGACCAGCGCTGGTGGTGGGGGCCGCCGCAGGCGGCCATGTCGCACCAGTTCGCGGACCTCGAGGACGGCTATGGCTTCCTGATCGAGTCGGCCCAGTCGACCACGGGTCTGTTCGCGGCGGCGACCCCGTGGCAGTCCGGCCGCGACCACAAGGAGCGCATGCTCGACTGGTCCCGCTGTGCTCCCTTCATCAATCTGACGCGCGACCACGGGCACGGCCGCGTGACGATCGACGCGGCCGGCAACGCCGTTGTGGCCTACCCCTTCTCTGACGAGCTCGACGTCCGCAACTTCCGGCGCGGGCTCGCGGAGCTCATCCGCCTACACGAGGCCGCCGGCGCGGAGCGGATCGTGAGCATCGGTCGCACGGCGCCCACCTGGGAGCGCGGCGACGACCTCGACGGGTTCATCGACGCGGTGACGTCCCATTCGCTCGCGCCGCGCGAGTTCGGCGTCTTCACCGCCCATCAGATGGGCAGCTGCCGGATGGGGAGCGATCCCACCTCGAGCGTCGCCAACCCGCTCGGCGAGCTCCACGACACCCCGGGCGTGTGGATCGGCGACGCGAGCGCCTTCCCCACCGCGTCCGGGGTCAACCCGATGGTCACGATCATGGCGCTGGCTCACCGCACCGCGGCGGCGATCGCGGCCTCATGACGGATGTAGTTCGCGCTCCGGACGAGCGCTTCGACGGGCTCCCCGACTTTCCGTTCGAGCCGCACTACCGCGAGGTCGACGGTCTGCGGCTATGTCACCTAGACGAGGGCGACGGCCAGCCGGTCCTGTTCTTCCACGGCGAGCCCACCTGGTCGTTTCTGTGGCGCAAGGTGATCCCGCCGGTGCGCGACGCCGGCTACCGATGCATCGCGCCGGACTACGCGGGCTTCGGACGCTCGGACAAGCCGACCGACCTCGGCTGGTACACGTATGACCGCCATACCGAGCTGATGGCGTCGCTGCTGGAGGACCTCGGTCTCCACGACGCCACGGTGGTGGTCCACGACTGGGGCGGGCCGATCGGACTGCGGCTCGCGGCCGACCGCCCGGATCGGATCGCGCGGATCGTGGTCATGGAGACCGGGCTGTTCACGGGCGAGCAGGAGATGTCGGAGGCCTGGTGGACCTTTCACGATTTCGTCGAGCGCACCGAGGACTTCCCCATCTCGTTGCTGGTGAGGAACGCCGTGGCCCGCGGGATGGACGACGACGTCGTCGCCGCCTACGACGCCCCGTTCCCGAACAAGGAGTCGAAGGCGGGGGCCCGGGCGTTCCCGCTGATCCTGCCGACGTCACCAGAGCAGCCCGGCGGGCGGGAGGGCAAGCGCGCCCAGGAGGTGCTCCGGGCGGACGGCAGACCCATGCTCGTGATGTGGGCTGACTCCGACCCAGTGCTGCCGTTCAGGGTCGGGGAGGCGTTCTCGGCGTTGATGGGGGTCGACCCGCCGATCAAGATCGAGAACGCCTCGCACTTCCTGCAGGAGGACGCAGGCGGGGAGATCGGCCGCCGGATCGCCGACTGGCTCAGCTGAGTCCTAGCGCCACAGAGCACCCATTTGTGACCGGGGGGCGGGTTAGGATCGGCGCCGAATCATGAGCGCCGCCCTCTACGGACTCGGCCGGACCTGCGTCCGCTTCAGGTTTGTCGTCCTTCCGGTCTGGATCGTGGTCCTGATCGCGACCGTTCTGCTCGCGAACCACTTCGGCCGTAACACCAGCAACGACCTGACGCTGCCGGGCACGGGCTCGACGAACGCCCAGGACCTCCTGGACGCCCACCTTCCGCAGCAGGCGAACGGGACCAACCCGGTGGTCATGCAGGCGCCGAACGGCAAGCTCACCTCGGCGGCCAACTCCAAGGTCGTAAACGACACTGTCAAGTCGCTGCGCAACGCGCCGCACGTGACGAAGGCCGTGAGCCCCGTGAGCTCCCAGGGGTCGGCGTACCTGAGCAAGGACGAGAAGATCGGCTACATCCCGCTCACCATCGGGCTGAGCCAGAGCGAGCTGACCGAGGAGCAGGGTCAGGAGATCATCGATCACGAGTCCCCCGCGACGGACGCGGGCTTCCAGGTGGCGAACGGCGGCTACCTCGGAAACGTGGTCTCCAAGCCCGACGTCGAGTCCAGCGAGCTGATCGGCCTGATCGCCGCTGTGATCATCCTGCTGTTCATGTTCGGCACGGTGACCGCGATGTCGCTGCCGATCATCACCGCGATCGTCGGGGTTGGCACCGGCCTCGCAGCGATCGGCCTGCTCGGACACGGGATCTCGGTGCCGACGGTGGGCCCGACGCTTGGGACCATGCTCGGACTGGGGGTGGGAATCGACTACGCCCTCTTCATCGTCACGCGCCACAAGGGGTTCATGGAGCAGGGGTTCCCCGTGGAGGAGGCGGCCGCGCGCGCGGTCGCGACCGCCGGCGGGGCGGTGGTGTTCGCGGGCGCGACCGTCGTCATCGCCCTGGTGTCGCTTGCGGTGGCGCAGATCCCGCTCGTCAGCGC
>VAYL01000211.1:0-4323 GCA_005884305.1 Actinomycetota bacterium | reverse complement strand
CATCACGCTGATCCCGGCCCTGCTGGCGATCATGGGCAAGCGGATCGACTCGCTGCGCGTGCCGTTCATCAAGCCGCCCCCGCACGACCACCGGCCGCACGGCTGGGCGCGGTGGGCTCGGTTCATCGGGCGCATACCGATCCCGGCGATGCTGGTGGCCATCGCGGTCCTCGTCGTGCTCGGGATCCCGGTCCTCAATCTCGAGCTCGGGCAGCAGAACAACGGGCAGATGCCCCAGTCGACGACGGTTCGCCAGTCGTACGACCTGCTGCGCGAGGGATTCGGACCCGGCGTGAACGGGCCCCTTTTGATCGCCGTCGACTCGGGCTCCGACCATTTCCACAACGACCAGAAGAAGCTGAACCAGCTTCAGTCCCAGCAACAGCAACAGGAGCAGCAGGCGGTGCAGCAGGCGACCGCTCAGCTCGAGGCCCAGGGGGTTCCGCCAAGCGAAGCGCAGTCGGAGGCCGAGCAGCAGGTCAAGTCCCAGCCGCCGACCAAGAAGGAAAAGCAGGCCGATCAGCAGGAGCAGTTCCTGAAGACGACGGCGAGCGACCCGCGCCTGGTCAACCTCCAGAACAAGATCGGCAAGACAAGTGGGGTGAAGGACGTCTCCCCAGCCATCGTCGACAAGTCCGGGGTCGCTGCGTCGTTCAGTGTGGTTCCGACCACGGCGCCGTCCGCCGATGCGACGACCGATCTCGTGAACAACCTGCGCGACAAGGTGATTCCCGCGGCCGACAAGGGCACGACGCTCACCACGTACGTCGGCGGGCAGACCGCCTCCTACATCGACCTCGCCTCGCGCATCAGCGACCGGCTCGTGCGCGTGATCGTGGTCGTGATCGCGCTGAGCCTGATCCTCCTGTTGATCGCGTTCCGCTCGATCGTCGTCCCGCTGATCTCGGCGGTCATGAACCTGCTGTCGGTGGCCGCCTCCTACGGGGTGCTGACGTTCGTGTTTCAGGAGGGGCACGGCGCGAGCCTCATCGGGGTGGATGGAGGGGCGACGCCGATCGTCAGCTACGTGCCGCTGATGATGTTCGCGATCCTGTTCGGGCTCTCGATGGACTATCAGGTGTTCCTCATGAGTCGCATGCGGGAGCACTTCGAGCAGTCCGGCAACAACCACGAGGCGGTCGTCGACGGGCTTGCGGTGAGCGCCCGTGTGATCACCTCGGCGGCGCTGATCATGGTCGCCGTCTACACCAGCTTCATCCTCAACGGCCAGCCCGTGGTCAAGGAGTTCGGCCTCGGGCTCGCCGCCGCGATCGCGATCGACGCCTCGATCGTCCGGTGCGTCCTGGTGCCGTCCGTAATGGTCCTGCTCGGCAAGCGGAACTGGTGGCTGCCGCGCTTCATGCGGCGCCTGCCGCGGATCGGGATCGAGGGCGAGGAGTACTTCAAGGCGCGCGATGCGGCCGCGGCGCCGGCCGGCGGATCGAATCCCGGCGCCTGAATCTCTAGAGCTTCAGCGCGACCACGGAGGTGATGAGCTCGGCGAGCGGGCCCGTCGGGATCCCCGCGATGGTGCCGGTGCCGCCGGTGACGACGACGTTGCCGTTGTCGCTCTCCAACTCCATGTCGAGGTGGATCGGGACCGCGTGGCGCCCGAGGACCTGATTACCCAGATAGCCGAGGAGCGGTCCACCCGGCAGTCCGGCCTGACCCGCGGCATACGAGGCGAGGTCGCTGGGTGTGGTGCTTCCGCGCGTTCTGAGGTGGTAGGGCGCGTCCGGGGCGGAACGGGTGAGGTCGAACGAGGCAAGCTCGATCGGGCCCGCGCGGAAGTGAACCAGGTTGACCGCCACCTGGTCGTAGCCATCGAGGTTCGAGAAGACCTCGCCGCTCGTCGACTCCGACGTGAGGTCGAGGTCCTGTCCGGTCACGGTGATGCGGCTTCCGTCTCCGAACAGGAGCCGCGCGGCCGGAAATGCGGACATCGATACGTCGGCACTGCCGCCGCCGGCCGTGAGGCGGTCCTCGATGGGGTGCTCGGCGATCGGTGGGATCACGAGCTGGCTGATCCCGAGGATCGCGAGCAGCAGACCTAGGACGATGAGCAGGCGGCGGGGCATGGCCTGAAGCTTCGCACCCGCTACGTTGCGAGCGGTGCGGCCGCTCGATGAGCAGACGATTCTGATCACGGGGTCGACGGACGGGCTCGGGTTGGCGAGCGCTGAGAGGCTCGCCAGGCGCGGGGCCGAGGTGCTCGTCCACGGGCGCTCCGAGCAGAAGCTCGAGCGGGCGCTGGCGAAGCTCGGCGCGACCCGCGGCGCGCGGGTGCGGGGATTCCTCGCCGACCTGTCATCGCTCGAGCGAGTGCGCTCGCTCGCGCGTGACGTTGCGCGGTCCGCGGATCGCATCGACGTGCTTGTGAACAACGCGGGCGTAGCGGTCATGGACGGGCGCCGGGAGAGCCAGGACGGCTTCGAGCTGACGTTCGCGGTCAACTACCTCTCGCACTTCCTGCTCACGGCCGAGCTCCTGCCGCTGGTTCGGCGCTCGGCGCCGGCGCGGATCGTGAACGTCGCATCGATCGGGCAGGCGGAGGTGGACCTTGAGGATCTGATGGCCGAGGCTCGGGAGTACGACGGCTTCCTGGCCTACCGCCAGAGCAAGCTGGCGCAGATCATGTTCACGTTCGAGCTCGCCGAGCGCTTGCGGGAGGGCGGGGTGGACGACCTGACGGTGAACGCCCTGCACCCGGCGACGCTGATGGACACTCAGATGGTCCGGGGCAGCTTCGGGCGCGCGATGAACGAGGTGGACGAGGGGGCGGAGGCGCTGACGCGCTTGGTCGCCGATCCCGAGCTGGATGGTGTGAGCGGCCGCTACTTCGATCAGCTGGAGGAGGGTGCGCCGCATGAACAGGCACACGACTCGGATACGCGCCGGCGGCTATGGGCCTTGAGCGAGGAGCTGGTCGGCGAGCGCTTCGAGATCGAGGGCTAAGCGGCACGCCGGCGCTGGAGCTCGGCGAGCGGCGGCCACTCCGAAGGGGGTCCGGTCGGGCGGCGGACGATCTCGGGCCGTCCGGCGGGGAGTTCCTCCAGGAGCTCGCGGTTGTCGGGCTCGGCGAGCTGCCTTGCGACGGTGCGGCGGGCGACCGCGATGGCTTCGGTGCGATTGCCCCGGCGCATGAGGTTCGGTCCCATCGCCTCCAGGTCCTCGCGGAGCGGCTGGATCAGGACGACCTCGGTACCCGCTGCGCGGAGCCTCTTCGTCTCGTGGCCGAGCCGGCGGCCGGATGCTCGCTGAAAGATGAGGTTGAACGCGTCACGGGGGTTGATGGCGCGAATGGGGTGGAGAGTGGAGGTGGGATTGAGGCAGATGACGAGGTCGAGGTTCTCGTCGCGCAGAATGTCGGCGTTGGAGGTCGAGTAGATGCCGCCGTCGACGTAGCGGCGGCCGTCGATGGTCACGGGGTGGTAGATGCCCGGGATCGCGCAGGAGGCCGCGACGGCGTCCGCGAGGTCAGCGGTCGATGCGTCGGAGCGGCCGAAGGGAACGCGGCGGCCGGTCTCATAGTCGCAGGCGACGATCCACAGGTTGGGGTGAGGGCTCCAGCCGGACGGGACGACGCTCCGGATCGTGTCCTTCAGCCCGTCGACGGAGAACATGCCGCGCGGAAGCCAGCCGGTGGCGACCGTCGCTGGCGTATAGCGGCGAGGGTTGGTGAGCGTGCGAAGGGCGAGGCGCCATGACCCGGGGCCGATGGGCGGGAGTGCGCGCTCGAGGCGGAATCCGGCGCCGGCGGAGCGATCGGACTCGGCCGCGGGCCGCCCGCGAGCGTCGTTGACGTTGTCGAACGTCTCGCCGCGAGAGTGGGCGACCATGAACCAGGGAGGGACGCCCGAGGCGCACAGAGCGCCGATCATCGAGCCGGCAGAGGTACCGACGACGTAGTCGGCGGAGGCGGGATCCCAGCCGGTCTCAGATGCGAGGGCGTCAAGCCCGCCCGTGAGCCAAGCGCCGCCCTGGATGCCCCCGGCACCGAGAACGAGCCCGACTCTCATTCTTCGATCCTTCTGGTTGGCGTGATGGACAGACCATAATTGTGCCCAACGCGGCGGCGAACCCGCGCCGGTCGCTAGATTTGAGGCTCCGCACGCGGCTGTGGCGGAACTGGTAGACGCGCGGCGTTCAGGTCGCCGTGTCCGCAAGGACGTGGGGGTTCGACTCCCTCCAGCCGCACCTCGAAACCCTGATTCCCAAGCGGTGATTCGGGGGTCCCGTTGCTATCCTCGCCCGCCTACCCGCCGCTATCGTCTAGGGGACTAGGACGCCGGATTCTCAGTCCGGAAACCCGGGTTCGAATCC
>VAYL01000210.1:2304-7958 GCA_005884305.1 Actinomycetota bacterium | reverse complement strand
CTCGACCCACCCGCCCCCTCCAGCAGCTTTCGGATTGACTCGAGGTTGAACCCGTCGGCCTGAAGCTCCTTGATCAGCTCGATTCGGGAGACGTGCTCATCCCCGTAGTACCCCGTGCGCCCTTTGACCTCGGGCGGCGGCACCAGCCCGCGCGACTGGTGCGCGCGGATGTTCCGCACCGTCATCCCCGTCCGGCGAGCCAGCTCGTCGATGGTCATCGATGCGTCACCGCCATCGGCGCCGTTGCCGTTCTTGGCGTCAGCGGGCATGGCGCGATGGTACAAGCGCGAATGTTCCATCAATTGATGTTACATTCGCCCATGCAAGGGTAATTGCCCTCGTGAACATGCTTTCTGCGCTTCTCGCACCACTTCTTCCACTCGCGCATGACGAGCCCGCGGGCGGCGCCGCCCTCGACCAGGTCGCCATCGCAACCGGCATGGGTCTGGCCGGCTTCGCCGCGATCGGCGCCCTCTGCTACGGCCACCGGACCGGCCGCTTCCCCTATTTGGGGCAGGCGGCGAACCGCGCCGCACGGGCCGTCGGCCTGCCGCCGTGGGCCGCCCTTCCATCGCTCGTCTCGGCAGCTTCGCTGCTCATCGCGCTCACCGGGATGTACTGGGACATCTCGTTCCACATCGACGCCGGCCGCGATCCAGGGCCGCTCGCAAACCCAGCCCACTACCTGATCCTCATCGGGCTGTTCGGGATCTTCAGCGCCGGGGCCTTCGCGGTGTGCCTGCCTGAGAAGGGAGACCGGCCCGGTCCCGCGGCGCTGCGCATCCGCGAGGAGTGGTACGCACCAGTGGGCGGCGTCCTCGTCACCATCTGTGGTGCCTTCGGCCTGCTCGGGTTCCCGCTCGACGACATCTGGCACCGCCTCTTCGGCCAGGACGTGACGCTCTGGGGACCGACGCACCTGATGATGATCGGGGGTGCCGGGATGACCCTGATCGGCCAGGCCGTTCTGCTTGCCGAGGGCATGAAGGCCCGACCCGCTGACGCGAGACGGTCGGACTCGCCGCTTACCGTGCGCATCCGTCGCACCGCGCTGATGGGCGGGCTCCTCATCGGGCTCTCGACCTTCCAGGGCGAGTTCGACTTCGGCGTGCCGCAGTTCCGGTTCGTCCTCGAGCCCGCCCTGCTCGCCATCGCCGCCTCGGTTGCGCTCGTCTGCGCACGCCTGTGGGTGGGCCGCGGCGGGGCGCTCATGGCGGCCGGCATGTTCGTCGCCATCCGTGGTGCGATCGCCCTCCTGGTCCACGACGCGCTCGGTCAGGCGCTGCCGCATCTGCCCCTCTACCTCGCCGAGGCCGTCTGCGTCGAGCTCGTCGCCCTCTTCCTCGTCCGGCGTCCGCTCACATTCGGAGCCGTCTCCGGCCTCCTCATCGGCACCGTCGGCTTCGCGGCCGAATGGGGATGGTCACTCATCGCGATGCCGATTCCTTGGAGCGGCGACCTCTTCCCCGAGGCGCTCATCCTCGCGACCGTGTCCGCCGTCGCCGGCGGCCTGCTCGGCGCCCTGATGGCCTGCGCGCTACGCGGCGAGCTCCCGAGCGTGCGCCTCACCCGCGCCATTCCGGCGGCGGCCCTCGTAGCGATCCTGGCGGTCTTCGCCGACGGCCTGTGGACGACCACGCCGCAGAACGTCCAGGCGCACGTCCGCCTCCACACGGTTCAGCCGGGTCCTCAGCGGGAGGTCGCGGCAAGGGTCCGGATGGATCCCGCCGACGCCGCGTCCAGCCCCGCCTGGCTCAACGCCACGGCATGGCAGGGCGGCGGCCTCGTGGTCAACCGCCTCCAGGAGATCGGCGATGGCGTCTATCGGACCAGTGAGCCGATCCCGGTCTACGGCGACTGGAAGGCGACGATCCGCCTGCAGAACGGCCGCGAGGTGCTCGGCATGCCGATCTACATGCCGAACGATCCCGAGATTCCGTGGGCGAAGCCGGTGGCGGCGAAGCCTCGATTCACCCGCTCGTTCGTCTTCGACCACAAGCTCCTCCAGCGCGAGCAGAAGCCCGGCGTTCCCACCTGGCTCAAGACGGTGGCCCCGCTCGTGGTGCTCGCGTTCGCGCTCACCTTCCTCTCACTGCTCGCCTGGGGTCTCGGGCGCATCGGTCGGGCGATCCCCGGCACCGGCGAGGCGGCCCGGAAGGGGCAGCGGGCGAGGAAGCGCCCGGAGCCGGCGATAGCCTGACCGCCGGTGTCGCTCTTCGGTCTCGTCCTCACGCCGCTCCGCCCCGGCGCTGCTCTCGTCACGCGCCCGGCCTCTGCGGTCACCCGTCCCATCGGCGCGGCGATCGCGCCGCTGGGCGTCGTCGGGCAAATCGCCACCGACGTGCGGTCCATCGCCACGTCAACGAACGAGCTGACCGTCGCGGTCGAGGAGCTCGACGCAATTCGCCGACGGGTCGAGACGCTCGAGGTCGAGGTCACGCGGATGCGACAGGCGGTTGAGGACGTCGTCGGCGAGGTCTCGCAGGTTCGCGAGCAAACGGCGCCGCTCGGCCGGCTCGCCGCGCGCTTCAGCCGCCGGCGCCCCGCCTAGACGCTCAGGCCAACTCCCGAAGCCGCTGGGCCTCGGGAAGTTGCTTCAGCTTCTTCAGCGTGTTGTTCTCGATCTGGCGGATCCGCTCGCGCGTGACTCCGAAGGCGCGCCCCACCTCCTCGAGAGTGAGCGGCTCGTGCCCCCGCAGCCCGTAGCGCAGCTCTATCACCTGGCGCTCGCGCTCGGGCAGCACGTCGAGTGCCTTCTGGATGTCCTCGCGCTGCAGGCGCTCCGTGGCCGTGTCGAATGGCTCCTCGGTCCGGTCGTCCGCGACGAAGTCCCCCAGCTCCGATTCGTCCTCGTCGCCGACCGGCTTCTCGAGTGAGATCGGCATCTGAGCGACGCGCAGGATGTCGCGCACCTCGCGGACCGTGATCTTGAGCTCCTCGGCGACGTCCGCCGCCTCGGGCTCGCGGCCCATCCGCTGCACCAGCTGGCGCTCGACGTGAGTCACGCGGTTCAGCTTCTCGACCATGTGTACCGGGATCCGGATCGTGCGCGCCTTGTCGGCGATCGCCCGCGTGACCGCCTGGCGGATCCACCACGTCGCGTAGGTCGAGAACTTGTACCCGCGGCGGTAATCGAACTTCTCCACGGCGCGGATCAGCCCCAGCGACCCCTCCTGGATCAGATCGAGGAAGCTGAGCCCACGGCCGAGGTATCCCTTGGCGATCGAGACCACCAGCCGCAGGTTTGCCTCGACCATGTGGCGCTTCGCGGCCATGTCGCCGCGCTCGATGCGCTTGGCCAGGACGATTTCCTCGCCGGCGGTCAGCAGGTCCACTCGGCCGATGGAGCGCAGGTAAAGGCGCAGCGAGTCGAGGCTGGGCTCCACCGTCAGGTCGAGCTCGGGCTTCTTGGACTGCCCGGGCTGGTTGCCCTCCTTCGCCTCCTTGTATGCGGTGAGCCCGTCCTCGGCGATGACGTCGACGCCGTGCTCGATCAGGTACGTATGCAGGGCCTGCACCTGCTCCTTGGTGACCTCGACCTCCTCGAGCGTCCCCGCGATCTGCTCGAACGTCAGGTACCCCCGCTCATGCCCCTGCGAGATGAGCGCGCGCAGCTCCTCTGAGTCTTGGAACGGCAGATCGCCGTTGAGCTCTGCCGCGGCACCGTTCGCCGCGGCCTCCTCCCCGCCGACCGTTCCCGGTTGCCCGGTCACGATTGTGTCTCCTTTGGCAGACAATCCCGCCCCCACCTCTCCTAACTGTCGGGGTCCGGGCCGCGCGAAGTATAGGGACCGGGCTGCCGGCGAGGCGGGCGTTCCCGCCGCTAACCTTGGCCATTCGGCCAGTGTGTCCGCCGCGATCGCCCCGGATGTCGTAAGACCGACGCCCCGCGCGACGCTCACTTCCAGACCCCACCACACTTCAACCCGAGGAGCTTCCAGATGGAAATGACTCAGTCAGCCGGGCTGGCCCATCCAGTGGCCGATGTCCAGGCATCGAGGCCGCGGACCGAGGTCAGCCTGACCCGCGTGGGCGTGCGCGGCATCGAGAAGGTGATCCGCGTGGGCGGCCACCGCACCCGCGAGGACGGCGCCGACGCGCCTGGCAACTGCAGAAGGGCGCGCACATGTCGCGCTTCGACGAGATCGTGGAGGAGGCGATCGAGGAGGTCGTGCTCGGCGAGGCGTTCAAGGCCGAGACGCTCGCGGCGCACATCGCGGAGCGCGTGCGCGACCGCCAGGACGCGCTGCGCGCCGAGGTCACGATCGAGGCGCGCTATCCGGAGCACAAGCCCGCGCCGGTCTCGGGCATGGCGACGCAGGAGATCTACACGCTGTTCGGCTCGGCCGTCGCCAGCGAACGCGGCACACGGATGCTCGTCGGCGTCGCCGCGCAGGGCATCACAGCGTGCCCGTGCGCGCAGGAGCTCGTCGCCGGCCGCTCACGCGAGCGCCTCACCGAGGAGGGCTTCACCGACGACGAGATCGAGCGGGTCTTCGCCTCGGTCCCGGTCGCGACGCACAACCAGCGCGGCATCGGCTCCCTTCACATCGGGCTTGGAGAGGACCTCCAGCTCGAGGTCGATGCGCGCGATCTGCTGCACATCGTCGAGCAGTCGATGAGCTCAGAGATCTACGAGCTGATGAAGCGCTCCGACGAGGCCGAGGTCGTCGAGAAGGCCCACCGCCATCCCCGCTTCGTCGAGGACTGCGTACGCGAGATGGTCCGCCGGGTAACCGACGCCTTTCCGAGGCTCCGCGACGGCGGCTTCATCCTCGCCCGCCAGGAGAACCTGGAAACCATCCACCGCCATTCGGTGATCGCCGAGCGCTCCGGCCTGGTGTCGGAGATCCTCGCCGAGCTCGATACCGGCGAGCACTCCCGCCATCACATGACGGAGCGGGAGTGGCTGGAAGCCCCCTGCGGGGAAGAAGCAGGGAGCATGTAGCAGGTAGACGCGGGCGCGCAGCATATCCCGGTCAATCACTCACTCGATGCGCTGGGCGCCTCCCTCGTTGCCCTCCCCGCCTGCGGCGCGCCGAACCCGCTCGCGCTCCTCGGCGAGCCGCTTCCGCAGCCCAAAGAAGTAATCCAGCCCCGAGATGACCGTCGCCGCGAGCGCCACGTAGACGAGCGCGTCCACCGGCCACGGCGACGGATTCCAAATGATGAGCGCGAACACCGCGGCCACCTGGAGGGTCGTCTTCACCTTGCCGAGCCAGCTCGCCGAGATGACGACGCCCTGCTCGACCGCGACGGCACGCAGCCCGGTGACGGCGAGCTCGCGGGCGATGATGACCATCGCGACCCAGGCGGCCAGGCGGTTGAGGGACACAAGGGCGACCAGCGCCGCGACGATCAGAAGCTTGTCGGCCAGCGGATCCATGAGCTTCCCGAACGTCGTCACGTCCTGGCGGCGGCGCGCGATGTAGCCGTCAAGCCCGTCCGTGATGGCCGCCAGCGCGAAGACGCCGGCGGCGAGCGCGTCGCCGTTCGGCGTCTCGTCGAGGAGCGCCACGACGATCACCGGCACCGCGAGGATCCGCGCCAGGGTCAGCAGGTTGGGCAGGTTGAGGGGCAGCACGATCGCTCTGGGGTTAGGTTAGGCCCGTGGCCGTCGACTACGTGTACCGCATCGAGCAGCCGCACGTACC
>VAYL01000210.1:0-2258 GCA_005884305.1 Actinomycetota bacterium | reverse complement strand
GCAGCTCGAAGCGGCCCACCTCCGCTTCCGCCCCGTGGGCGAACCGCGGCTTCGGCCGCGGCACGTCCTCCCCGATCTCCCTTGCTGCCCTCAGCGCTCCGTCCCACGCGAAGGAACCGAGCGCCACGATTACGCTCGCCTGTTCGAGCAGACCCAACTCCCGCGCGAGGTAGGGCAGGCAGTTGTCGCGCTCGGTCGGCGTGGGCTTGTTGGCGGGCGGGGGGCACCGGTTGACGGCCGTGATGTAGGCGCCGCGCAGCTTCAGCCCGTCGTCGCGATGTTCGGAGAGCGCCTGGTTGGCCAGCCCAGCCCGGTGAAGCGCCGCATAGAGCCAGTTGCCCGAGCGATCGCCGGTGAAGACGCGCCCGGTCCGGTTGCCTCCGTGGGCGGCCGGCGCGAGCCCGAGGACGATCACGCGGGCGGCGGGGTCGCCGAATCCCGGCAGCGGCCGCCCCCAGTACTCCTGGCCCTGGTACCGCCGCGGCGGGTTCGCCGCCGAGAGCTCGCGCCACTCGACGAGCCGCGGGCAGCGTCGGCAGTCGACGATCTCCTCAGCGAGAGCGGTGAGCGAATCGGGCATGGGCCAAGGCTATGTCGCTCGCCGTTACGATCGCCGCGAAATGGACCCGAAGCCAGCGTCCGAGTCGAAGGCCGTTCTCGTCCGGTGGATGGGGATCGGCGATGCGAACTCGGCGGGGTTCGTGCACGGCGGCATCGTGATGAAGCTCTGCGACGAGGTCGCGGGAATCGCGGCGATCCGTCACTGCCGCAGCCGCGTCGTCACCGCGGCGATGGACCGGATGACGTTCATCCTCCCCGTGCACATCGGCGAGCTCGTGACCTGCTCGGCGACCGTCAACGCCGCCTGGCGCACGTCGATGGAGGTCGGCGTCCGCGTGGAGGCCGAGAACCCGCGGACCGGCGACAAGCGCCACACCTCCACCGCCTACCTGACAATGGTCGCGGTGGACGATGACGGGAGCCCGATGCCGGTGCCGCCGCTCCGCGCCGAGTCGGAGGACGAGCAGCGGCGCGAGCGCGAGGCGGAGCTTCGGCGCCGCAACCGGCTGGCCGAGCGCGAGCAGATCCTGGCCAATCGCTCCGAGCGCAACTAGGCTGCCGTCCGAATCCGGCGCGCCACCTGTCTGCCGATCAAGAACGTCATCACCCACATCAGCTCCGCGACCAGTGGGCTGACGAACGAAACCGGGATCGACGCCGCGAACATCCCCACCACAACGAGGGTGATCGGGGCGTTCTGCCGCCGCTCGTAATCGTCGGCCTCCGCGCGCAGGAGGCCGGCGCGGTCGCTGTAGACCAACTGGAGGTAGAAGCTGCCGCTGACGAGGATCATGTTGATCGCGTAGAGCACTACGGCTTCGGTCCGGTCGCCGTAATCGCCGAGGACCCCGGCGGTGAAGGGGACCAGCGCGATCCAGGCGAGGTAGAAGAGATTCAGCCCCATGAGGCGGCCGTCGAAGCGCTCGAGTGCGGAGAAGAACCGGTGGTGGGCCAGCCAGTACCGGCCCAGAACGGCGAAGCTGACCGCGTATGCCAGAAAGTCGCCCCGGTCGTTGAGGAGCTCCCGGCTGAGATCCGCCTCGCCCGCCGGGATCGTCAGGCCCAGCACCAGGAGCGTGATCGCGATGGCGAACACGCCGTCGCTGAACGCGACGATGCGGTTGAACTCGATCTCGGCCTCATCGCGGTGGCGGGAGCGCCCGCCCGCGACCGGATCGAACCGCCGGCCCTGAGAGGGCTCCTCGGTGGCCATGACGCCAGATACGTCCGCGGCTGTCAGAACCCTGCCTACGGGAGCCGAGCCGGCTACCGAGGCAATACCCCCCGCGGGTATATACTGGCGCGATCGATGGGAGACGTGACCCAGACGATCCTGGACGGGCTGAAGAACGCCGGCCTCATGGCGTACGAGGTCTGGTGGGCGCTGGTCCTGGGCTTCGCGATCTCGGCCGTGGTCCAGGCCTGGGTTCCGCGCGAGCGCATCCAGTCCGCGATGGCGGGATCCGGCGTGGGGCCGCTCGCGAAGGCGACCGGGCTTGGCGCCGCATCCTCCTCCTGCTCCTACGCGGCGATCGCCATCGCCCGGTCGCTGTTCGAGAAGGGCGCGTCGGCGACGACCATGCTGGCCTTCCAGTTCGCTTCGACGAACCTCGTGTGGGAGCTCGGGCTCGTCCTCTGGATCCTGATCGGCTGGCAGTTCACGCTGGCCGAGTTCGTCGGCGGGATCATCCTCATCG
>VAYL01000209.1 GCA_005884305.1 Actinomycetota bacterium | reverse complement strand
CAGCTCCAGGGCAAGGATCCGACCGTGATCCCGGTCAACAAGCTCGGCATCCCGACGTACAACGAGCTGGTCCTCGTGGCGAACTCGGACACCCTTGACGACAAGTCCGAGGACATCCGGCTGTTCCTCGACGCCCTCGAGCGCGGGACGAAGGCAGCGGTCGCGGACCCCGCCGGCGCGACAAAGGACATCCTGGACGCGGGCAAGGGCCTCGACCCCCAGACCACCGCCGCCGAGGTTCGCAAGACGCTTCCGCTGCTCCTGCCCCATGGCACAGGGCATCCGTACGGCTACATGGACCCGGCCCAGTGGCAGAAGTTCGCCCAGTTCTTCGCCAACAACGGCGAGATCAAGGCCCTGCCGCAGATCGGCGACGTCCTGACGAACGCCCTCCTGCCGGGAACCAAGAAGCCCTAGGAACGGCCGAGGCCCTGCACGCGCTTAGGCAGCCATCCGCAGCGGTGGGCCCTGCGCGATCGCCTTGTGATGGCCGAACAGCACGAAGTCGCCGGCGAGGCCGCGGTACGGCTCGTAGGCGCTGAAGAACTCCTCCACCTCCTCGATCGTCGCCCGCCTGCCCAGGCCCGCCAGCAGACCCACGAGCTTGATGTAGCCGAGGTCGCCGGCGGGGAGCGAGTCGACTTCTCCGCGGCCGTACAGCCCGAGGCACTGGACGGTCCAGGGGCCGATCTCGCGGATCGCGAGGAGGCGGCGGTCGTCGGTGGCGTCCGCTGGCTCGAGACGGGCCTCGCAGACCTCCCGGGCGGCCTTGATCATCGCCAGAGCGCGGGCGGGCGAGAGGTCAACGGCGGCCAGCTCGGCGGGCGATCGGCCGGCGATCAGACGCGGCGCCGGGACGTCGCGGAGAACGCGGCCGTCGGCGTCATCGCGCGTGGCGCCCCATCGGAAGACCATCCGCCGCTGAATCGCGGCGGCGCGCCCCGATTCGATCAGCTGCTTGGTGATCGACCATGCCAGCGCCTCCCATGCCCACGGCCGGCGGCGGGGACGGTGCCAGGGCTTCGCGCGGATCGCTGCTCCGAACAGCGGGTCGCGGCGGAACAGCTCATAGACCTCACGGTAGTCGTCGTCGACACCAAGTGCGAACCGCATCCGTTCGAGAGCACGTTCGCGATCCTCGGCCGCCTCCGCCTCGGCGCGAATGAGGACGGTGCCATCGCGGCGCTGCGCGGCGCGCACGAGGGCGGGTCGCCCATCCACATGCAGAAAGCGCGTCACCACCCCACCGCGGACGCGCATGACCGAGTCGCCACCGCCTCCCCTGGGGAGCCGGTAGGGCCAGGGCGGCCGGATCTCGACGTCCAGGCAGCCCACTGCGGGCCTCGGCCCGGGTGCGCCCACGAACGGCCTCAGCGGCCGTTGCCGAGGATGTGCACGTCGACCAGGAAGGAGCGGCTCGCGACGATGCTCGACTGCTCCTGACGCCGGCCGAGAATGCGGCGCGTGCGCTGGCGCTTTGTCTGTCCGGCACCGCGCACGGCGCGCACGGCGGCGACAGTCGCGGCCCCCGCGACCAGCCCGCCCGCGGCGGCGATGGCCGCGGTCCGCATCTCGCCACGCCACGCATCGACGTCGGTGCGCTTGGACGGCTCGGGCAGCCGGCTGGGCTGCGGCAGTTCCTCGTCGCCCTGCGGGTCCTCCACTGCCTCTGCCTCCAGCACCACTTCGTCTGCCTCCATTACCACTGCTTCTGAGCGCGCCGCCAAAACAACTCCCCTTTCGCCGAACGGCCGAGGCAGTCTAACGGTGGCTCCAGCGGTCTCGACCGGCCCGCATCATCGGGGACCGACCGGTATTCCCGCACTTTGCGGCTATCGAGCGAGAGGCTGCTCGTAGAGCCGGTAGCGCTTCACGACCCTCCCGCCCATCCCCTCCATCGCCCGATTCATGGGCTCGCTTGTCTCGCGGATCCAACCCATCTCGCCACCCTTCTGGCGCATACGGGTGGCGACCTCTCGGTGCCGAACGTACAGGGCAGCCGCTACGCCGTAATGCTGGTACTCGGGCTTGACACCGAGCGCGAACACTCGGACCTGGTCGATCCTGCGCCGCCCGGTGAGGAAGTGCCACCAGCCGAACGGGAACAGTCTGCCGTTCATCTTCGCGAGCACCTCGTTGACGTCGGGAAGGGTGAGCGCAGCGCCGACCACCTCGCCCTCGCGCTCGGCGATCATCGCCCAGTTCTCGTCGAGGATCGGCTTCAGATTCTTGGCCTGGAATCGGACCTCCTCCTCGGTGATCGGGACGAAGCCCCAGTTCGGTCCCCAGGCGGCGTTGTAGACCTCCATGAACCTCGAGACCTCGGCCTCGAGATCCCTCTTTCGCATGTGGCGCACGGTCACCCCGTGCTCGGTCTCCGCTTTGCCGGCGGCCTCGTGGATGAAGTCGTGGAACCGATCGCCCTGCTTGAGGCGACCGAGATGGAGCTCCCACATCAGGAGGTCCATCGTCTTTTCCATGCCGAACCCCTCCAGGAGCTGGCGGTAGTACGGCGGGTGCCAGGGCTCGAGCACCATCGGGTGGAGCTCGTAGCCCTCGATCAGAAGGCCGCATTCGTCGTTGGTCGTGAAGTCCATCGGGCCGAGCATTCGTTCTCGCCCGCGCTCGAGGAGCCAGCCCTTGGCCGTATCCACGAGGGCACGGGCAACCTCGGAGTCGTTCTCCGACTCGAAGAACCCGAACATCCCGTCGTTTCCACCCTGGAACTGCGTCCAGCGCTCGTCGACGTGCGCGGTGATCCGGCCCACCACCTCGCCGTCGCGCTCGGCAAGGAAGTACTCGGCCTCGGCGTGCTCGAAGAAGGGGTTCTTGTCGCGGTCGAGGAACTCACGGCGCTCGAACACAAGCGGCGGGACCCATGGCGTTCCCCGGTGAAGGCGGAACGGCAGCTTGATGAACGCGTTGAGGTCCCGCCTTCCGTCTATCGGCCGCACCGACACGTCTGCCACGGTTCGGAACGCTATTGACTGGGACGGGAAGCGGGGTTTCCGCCGCTCATGGGAGACTTTCGCCATGGCCGAAATCGCCCGTGCCCCCGTGGACGTGTTCGCGAAGGCCCGTACTCACAGCCGCAAGGAGCAGCTCGAAGCGGCGAAGGAGGCGGACCTCCTTCCCTATTTCCGGCTCGTCGAGTCCGAGGCCGGCCCCGTGATGGAGATCGAGGGGCACGAGACGGTGATGCTCGGCTCCAACAACTACCTGGGTTTGACCGGCGACCCTCGGGTGAAGGCGGCGGCACGCGATGCGCTCGAGGCGTATGGCACCGGCCTGACAGGTTCGCGATTCCTGAACGGGACCACTCCGCTCCACGCGGAGCTCGAGCGCGAGATCGCGGATTGGATGGGAACCGACGGCGCGCTCGTGTTCACCACCGGCTACCAGGCGAACCTCGGCTGCCTGGGGACGATCCTCCAGCCCGGGGACACGGTCATCTGCGACTCCGCGGACCATGCCTCGATCCTCGACGGCTGCCGTCTCTCCGGCGCAAAGCTGCGGCCGTTTCGCCACAACCAGATGGAGAAGCTCGAGAAGATGCTCGACCGAGCGAGCGGGGACGGCGGTGGGGTCCTAGTGGTCGTGGACGGCGTCTTCTCCATGGAGGGGGATGTATGCGACCTGCCATCGATCGTCGAGCTCTGCGATCGCTACGGGGCGCGCCTGATGGTCGACGAGGCGCACGGCGTGGGCGTCCTGGGCGCCCGCGGTGCGGGCGCGTGCGAGCTCTTTGACCTGGAGGACGAGGTC
>VAYL01000208.1 GCA_005884305.1 Actinomycetota bacterium | reverse complement strand
CGACGAAACCCTCCAGGTGAAGCCATGAACGTCGCTTATCCCCCGCCCTCCACCGCACCAGATACATCTGATCTAGATAGAAAGATGCAAGATTCAGCCATGAAGCTCACCCTCCCCCGCGAAAAGCTCCTGTCCGCTCTGCAAATCACGAGCCGGGCTGTGTCAACGCGCGCCACCCTGCCGTCCCTGGGTGGAATCCACCTTGAGGCTCGTGACGGCGGGCTCACTCTGCGCGCCACCGACATGGAACTCGGCCTGTCGATGACGCTGGACGACGTGCAGCTCGAGACGCCTGGGACCGTGCTCCTTCCGGGCCGGCTCCTCGGTGACGTGGTCCGCAGCCTCCCGGCGGGTGATGTGACGCTTGCGCTTCGGCCCGAGCCACGAGACGTCGAGATCACCGCGTCCGCGGCGCGTTTCCATCTGCGCACGCTCCCGGCCGAGGACTTCCCACGTCTACCCGCCCTGGGTGACGACGCCGGCACGCTCCCCGCCTCCCCGCTCGCCGAGACGATCGACCGAGTAGCGCGCGCGGCATCGCGCGACGAGGTGCGGCCGATCCTGACGGGTGTGCTGTTCCAGGCTGAAGGCTCGACCCTAACGATGGTCGCCACCGACTCCTACCGCCTGAGCGTCAAGCACACCGAGCTCGAGTCCGCGCTTCCGGAGGCGATCGAGGCCAACGTCCCGGCCCGTGCCCTCCGCGAGCTTGCGCGGATCGTGGGCCAGGGCGGAGCCGAGGAGGTTTCTCTTTCCCTCGAGCGAAACCAGGCGGTGTTCCGCGCCGGTGAGGTCGTGCTCTCCTCGCGGCTGATCGAGGGGCAGTTCCCGAGCTGGCGCCAGCTCATCCCCGAGTCCTTCGAGCACGAGGTCCGCCTGCCGCGCGAGGAGCTGCTCGAGGTCGCCCGGCGGATCAGCCAGCTCGCACAGCGCAACGCCCCGCTGCGCTTCGCGTTCGCCGAGGGTGAGCTCACGATTGCGGCCGAGACGCCCGAGGTCGGCGACGCCAGCGAGGCGATCCCGGCGCCGTATTCCGGTGAGCCGCTGGAGATCGCCTTCAACCCGCAGTTCGTCATCGAGGGCATCGAGAGCGTCGACGGCGAGGAGCTCGTGATCAAGCTCAGCTCGCCGCTTCGCCCGGGCCTTCTGGAGCCGGTCGAGCGCGAGGACTTCAGCTACCTCGTGATGCCGATCCGGCTCAACGTGTAGGAGCGCTAGCCATGCGGGTGGCGCGGCTTCGCGTCCTCGGCTTTCGCAACCTCAGGGAGCAGGAGGTCGAGCTGGGCCCGTCCGTCAGCCTGCTGTGGGGGCCGAACGGCGCCGGGAAGACCAATCTGCTCGAGGCGCTCTTCGTCGGCCTCGCCGGAGGCTCCTGTCGCACCAACACGGCTCGCGAGGCGATCGCCTTTGACGAGCCCCTGGCGCGGGTCGAGGTGGACGTGTCTGCGGATCGCGAGGAGCGGAGTTTCCTATGGTCGCTTGCGCGAGGCGGCGAGCGCAGGCATCTGCTCGACGGCACCCCGATGGGTCCCGAGCTGGCTCGCGAGCGCCCGGCACTTGCGGTGTTCCTACCGGACCGCCTGGGCCTCGTGAAGGGCCCGCCATCGGCTCGCCGGCAGCATCTCGATCGCCTGGTCGCGGCGCTGTGGCCGGGCCGGAGCGACGCGCGGCGTCGGTATGGGCGCGCCCTCGGGCAGCGCAACGCGCTCCTCGGCAGGGTGCGGGCGGGGCTGGCGCCTTCGGACTCGCTCGACGCGTGGGACGCGGAGCTCGCCTCGGTGGGATGTGAGCTGGTCGAGGCCAGGCGCGACGCCATCAAGGTGCTGGCGCCGGAGTTCACCGCTGCCGCCGGCGACCTCGGCCTCCGGGACCCGGCGTCGCTGCGCTACGCCCCGCGCTCGGATGCGGCGTCACCCGAGGAGCTGGCGCTCGAGCTCGCCGAACGGCGGCCGGGAGACGTCGAGCGCGGCTTCACTGGCCACGGTCCGCATCTCGATGAGATTCATTTGGAGCTCGATGGGCGCTCCGTCCGTAGGTACGGATCGCAGGGCGAGCAGCGCACGGCGCTCCTCGCGCTGCTGTTCGCCGAGCGGCGAGCTCTCCTCGAGGTCCGCCGGATGCCGCCACTGATGCTGCTCGACGACGTCATGAGCGAGCTCGACCCGGGGCGCCGCGAGCTCCTCGCCGCGCGGCTGGCGGAGGGCGACGGGCAGACGGTGATCACGGCGACGGAGACAGATCACGTGCCGGCGACGCCGGCGAGACTGGAGATTGCGGTCCGGGACGGTGCCGCGGTGCACCAGTTGGCGAGCGACGGCGAGGCGGCACCCTCGACCACCGCGTTCGCCGCATGAGCCACCGACGCGCGCCGCGACGACTCGGCGCCAGTCTCGGCTCCGCGACCCGTCGCGCGAGGCCACGGACGCTGCTCGCGGCGGTTCAAGCGGCTTGGGCGCATGCGGCCGGAGAGGCCGTCGCCGACGAAGCCAGCCCCGTCGCCGAGCGCGACGGCGTCGTGACGGTCGCGTGCCGCTCGGGGACCTGGGCGCAGGAGCTCGATCTCCTTCAGTCAGAGCTTCTTGAGCGACTTAACGCCGCCCTTTCAGAGGCCGACCCGGAGGGCGCCGACAGCCCCGTTTCGGGCCTTCGCTTCACCGCCGACGCCGCACGGCACGAAAGTTGACGCTTTCGTCGCTCTTTATTCGCGATTTGCAGGCTTTTTATGACGACGGGACGCGGATTCCGGCGGCTGCGGTTGGTAAACTTATGTGAACTTGGACGTACGCCCCGAACCGCCCGGCATGCCTCCCCGGCAGCGCGCTCGACGGTCGGGGCTTCTCATGGCTCCAGGGTTTTCAGCCGAGGCACCGAACGGAAAGGATTGAGTGGCAAGTCGAGCCTCCAGCGGCGCCAAGCCGGGTGCCGCAACCAACAAGACGCAGCAAAAGGCCGGGTCGTCCAGGGCCAAGCCCGGCACCCGTGGGCGCGCGGCCAGCGACGGCTACAGCGCCAAGGACATCACCGTCCTCGAAGGGCTCGAGGCCGTTCGCCGCCGACCCGGGATGTACATCGGCTCGACGGGCCCCCGCGGCCTTCACCACCTGGTCTACGAGGTGGTGGATAACTCGGTGGACGAGGCGATCGCCGGCTACTGCGATCGCGTGACCGTCACCCTGCACCCCGACAACAGCGTCACCGTCACCGACGACGGCCGCGGCATCCCGGTCGAGGAGCACGAGAAGGAGAAGCGCCCCGCGGCCGAGGTCGTGATGACGACCCTTCACGCCGGCGGCAAGTTCGGCGAGGGCGGGGGCTACAAGGTCTCAGGCGGCCTGCACGGCGTGGGCGTCTCCGTCGTGAACGCGCTCTCCGAGCGCCTGCATCTCGAGGTGCGGCGCGACGGCTACGCCTGGATCCAGGACTACGAGCGCGGAACTCCGAAGGGCGACCTCAAGCGCGGCCAGAAGGTGAAGGGCACCGGTACGACAATCACCTTCGTGCCCGACGCTGAGGTGTTCGAGGAGGTCGTCTTCGACTATCAGACGCTGGCCGAGCGCCTGCGCGAGACCGCGTTCCTCACGCGCAACCTCCGGATCGAGCTCGTTGACGAGCGCGCCGAGGGCCGCAAGGACACGTTCCAGTACAAGGGCGGCATCGTCGACTTCGTCGCCCACCTCAACGAGAACAAGGATGTCCTCCACCGCAAGACGGTGTTTTTCGACAGCGAGGCGGACGAGGGTCAGGTCGAGGTGGCGATGCAGTGGAACGCCTCCTATCAGGAGTCCATCTTCACCTTCGCCAACAACATCAACACCCACGAGGGCGGCTCGCACCTTTCCGGCTTCCGCTCGGCCCTCACCCGCACGCTCAACGCCTATGCGCGCGAGAAGGGCCTCTTGAAGGAAAGGGACGCGAACCTGAG
>VAYL01000207.1 GCA_005884305.1 Actinomycetota bacterium | reverse complement strand
TGCGGCCCACGAGGACCTCGTCGCGCCCAGCGGCCTCGGTAGCCAGCGGATAGACGCCCTCACCGGGCGCGTCGACCACGACGACGCCGGACGCCCCGGCCAGCAGCCGGCGGCAGTCCTCCGGCGACAGCGGCTCGCGAGTCTGGACGTTCACCGACTCGGACTCGCCCCACAGCACCGGCACGCGAACGCACGTGGCCGAGACCTTGACCTCGTCCTCGCCGACGCCGAGGATCTTGCGCGTCTCGGCCATCATCTTGCGCTCCTCTGTGGTGTAGTCGTCCCCGGGCTTGAATGTCTCCACCTGCGGCAGCACGTTGAAGGCGATGCGGTGCGGATAGACCGCGGGCGGTGGGGCCTCGGAGTCGTGAAGCAGCGCGTGGGTCTGGGCCGTGAGCTCCTCCATCGCCCTGCGCCCGGTGCCCGAGACCGGCTGGTAGGTGGAGACGACGATCCGCTCGATCCCGACCGCGCGATGAAGCGGCGCCAGCGTCACGAGCATCTGCATGGTCGAGCAGTTCGGATTGGCGACGATCCCGCGATGGTCGGCAACCGCGTCGGAGTTCACGTCGGTGATCACGAGCGGGACGTCGGCGTGCATGCGCCAAAAGCTCGTGTTGTCGACGACGACGGCCCCGGCCTCGACGAACCTTGGCGCCCATTCGGCGCTCACCTTGCCTCCCGCCGACGAGAGGACGAGGTCGAAGCCCGCGATCGCCTCGGCCGAGAGCGGCCGGCATTCGAGCTCGGTCGCGCCGTAGGAGACCTTGGTCCCGGCCGAGCGCTCGGAGGTGAACGGGACGACCTCCCGGGCCGGAAACCCGCGGGCGGCCAGCAGCTGGACAATCGTCCCGCCGACCGCGCCGGTCGCGCCGACCACGCACACCCTGTAGCCGTCGCTGGCCATGGTTACGGAGCCACGCGCGGCCGGTGCTCGGCGCCGGTGGGCTCCTCCTCGAGGATGGCGTCGGTCCCGAGCTCGAATGCCTCGTGAAGCGCCCGCACCGCCTCGGGGATCTTGTCCGCGTCGATCACGCACGAGATCTTGATCGGCGACGTCGCGATCATCTCGATGTTGATCCCGTTGTCGCCCAGAACCCGGAATACGGTCGCCGCGACGCCCGGGTGGCTGCGCATCCCGGCGCCGACCACCGAGACCTTCCCCACCCGCTCGTCGGTCTCGATCCGCTCCGAGATGTCCAGCCCGCCCAGGGCCTGCGACGCGCTCCCAAGGTCCCCTGCGTCCACCGTGAATGAGAGGTCGGCCGTCGCATCGGCCGAGACGGGCTCGTTCTGGATGATCATGTCGACGTTCACGTTCGCGTCGGCGAGCGCCCCGAAGACGCGCCCGGCAATGCCCGGCTCGTCGCGCAGGCCGGTCAGCGTCACTCGCGCCTCCTCGGCGTGCGTCACGGCTGTCACTGAGGGTCGTTCCATGGTGTCCTGCTCGGAGAGCACGAGAGTACCCGGGCCGTCCTCGAACGAGCTTCGACATTCCATGCGGATGCCGTGGTTCCTGGCGTACTCGACGGACCGCAGCTGAAGGACCCGCGCGCCGGATGCCGCCATCTCCAGCATCTCCTCGAAGGAGACGAAGGGAAGCAGCCGCGCGTTGGAGACCAGCCGCGGGTCGGCGCTGAACACTCCGCGGACGTCCGTGTAGATCTGGCAGACCTCGGCCCCGAGGGCGGCGGCGATGGCGACGGCGGTGGTGTCGGAGCCGCCTCGGCCTAGGGTCGTCACGTCGCGACTGTCGCCCGATACGCCCTGGAACCCGGCGACCAGCACGATCCGGTCCTCGTCGAGCGCGCTGCGGATGCGGTCCGCGCGCACGTCGAGGATCCGCGCCTTCGTATGTGAGGAGTCGGTGACGATCCCCGCCTGAGAGCCGGTGAGCGAGATCGCGTTGTAGCCCAGGTCGTGGATCGCCATCGCGCAGAGCGCGCACGAGATCCGCTCGCCGGTCGAGAGCAGCATGTCCATCTCTCGCGCCGCGGGCGTGTCCGACACCTCGTAAGCCATGTCGACGAGGTCGTCTGTGGTCTTGCCGCGAGCCGACAGCACCGCGACCACAAGCTTCCCCTCCTGGCGGGCGGCGACGATCCGCCCGGCGGCCCGCCGGATGTCGTCGGGTTCGGCGACGGACGTGCCGCCGAACTTCATCACGACGATCTCACTGGCTGCCATGGCCGGTTGAGGATAAGGAGATACGGCGAGGGCAGCGAGGAGGGTGAGAACGCCGGGGCACCGCAATCTGCATCCACCTGCCGGATGCAGGTTGCTTTGACCGACCAACTTCGCCGATTTGCCCCTCGTCCCCGCCGTTTTTCGGCTTCTGTGACCGCATGCACACACGTGGCGCTCCGCGACCGATATATCTGCGCGATACATGGAGCTCTCGCCCACCGCGTACGTGATTCTCGGAATGCTCGCCTGGCGACCGATGAGCGGCTACGAGATCAAGGCCCTCGTCGACAAGTCGACCCGGTTCTTCTGGGCGGCCAGCTACGGCCAGATCTACCCGGAGCTCCGCCGGCTCGCTGAGGCGGGACTGATCGAGGGCAAGGCGAGCCCGCAGGGAGGCCGGCAACGGAACGTCTACCGGCTCACCCGGGCCGGGCAGAGAGAGCTCGAGGCCTGGCTGGGCGTCGACGCGGGGGTCTTCGAGACGCGTGACGAGGGCCTGCTGAAGCTCTTCTTCGCGGAGGCGGGAGGCACCGAGGCCGCGATTCTGGCGCTCGACTCGAAGCGTCGTGAGCACGAGCGGACGGTCGCGCGCCTCGAGGAGATCGAGGCGACCGGAAAGCCGGAGGGATTCGCACTTCACGTACTGCGGTACGGGATCGAGTGCAACCGCTGGCAGGCGCAGTGGTGCAAGCGCACGATGCGCGAGCTGGAGACGGAGGATTCAAATCTGAGGAGGACGGCCTGATGCTCGATGGGCTCGCACGTTTCGTCTACCGGCGCCGAGGATGGGTTGCGTTCGGCGCGGTTGTGTTCTTCGTCATCGCGGGCGGACTCGGAGGCTCGGTCGCGAGCCACCTCGATCCCTACGGGGCGGATGACCCCGCCACCGAGAGCGTCAAGGCCGACGGCTTGCTCCAGGCGCACGGCTACCGGCAGACATCGGTGATCGTCCTGGTCCAGAACGCTCCGGTGAACCAGCCGCAGACCAAGCAGCGCGTCGAGTCGATCGAGCGCGAGCTGAAGCAGCGCCACCAGGTCCAGCGCGTCACGAGCTACTACGACACGCGATCGAACGACTTCGTCTCGCACGACGGCGACGCGACCTACATCGCGGTTGCGCTGCGGCCGACCGACGACAAGGCTCAGCAGGACGCGGCGTCGAGCATCGCCGACGAGCTGAACGGAAAGCCTGGTGTGACGGTCGGGGGAGAGGCGCTGGCCCAGGAACAGGTGAACAAGCAGACCGAGTCCGACCTGCGCCGCGCCGAGATGCTCGCTTTCCCGCTGCTCTTCCTGCTTTCGCTGCTCTTCTTCCGGAGCCTGGTCGCGTCGCTTCTGCCGCTCCTGGTCGGCGGTCTGGCGATCGTGGGGACGTTCCTCATCCTGCGAATCGCCAGCGAGGTCGGCTCGATCTCGATCTTCGCGCTGAACCTGACCACCGGTCTGGGGCTCGGGCTGGCGATCGACTACAGCCTGTTCATCGTCTCCCGCTACCGCGAGGAGCTCGCGCGGCGGGGCGTCGACTCGGTTACCGCGGGCGGACGCACTGAGCGCTGGGAGGCGCTGCGCGCGACGATGCGGACCGCCGGCCGGACGGTGCTATTCTCCTCGCTCACGGTCGCGGCCGCTCTCGCCTCGCTGATCGTCTTCCCGCAGCGGTTCCTGTACTCGATGGGAATCGGCGGCTCGCTCGTCGCCCTCTTCGCCGCCAGCGTCGCGCTCGTGATCCTGCCTGCCGTGCTCAGCATCCTCGGGCCGCGGGTGAACGCGCTGGCGCCGAAGTTCCTGCAGCGGCGCGCCGAGCGCGACGCGACCGCGACGCAGCAGGGCTTCTGGTACCGCCTGTCCCGCTTCGTGATGCGCCGGCCCATCCCGATCGCGACGATAAGCGCCATCGCGTTGATCGCCCTCGGCATCCCGTTCCTGCAGATCAGGTTCACCTCGGTCGACGCCCAGGTCCTGCCCGAGAGCGCGAGCGCCCGCCAGGTGGACGACGTGATGCGCTCCGACTTCCCACCGTTCCGGGACAGTCCGATCCAGCTGGCGATCCGCGGTGGCGGTCCCAGGGCCGTCGAGCAGTTCGTCGCGGAGGTGAAGCGCGATCCCGGCATCGCGGCGGTCGAGCCGCCACGTCACCTCTCAGGCGGCGTGACCGAGGTCGACGCGATCTCAAAGGGCTCGTCCATCGCCGAGCAGAGCAAGTCGACGGTCAATCGAATTCGCGATCTCCCGACGCCGTCCGGCGCGCGGTCCTCGTGACCGGCGCCACCGCTCACTTCGTGGACTTCCAGTCGAGCCTCAAGAGTCACGCACCGCTCGCACTCACGATCGTCGTGGTGACGACGCTGATCATCCTGTTCCTGATGACGGGGTCGCTGATCCTGCCGATCAAGTCGCTCGTCATGAACGTGCTGAACCTGAGCGCGGTGTTCGGGATCCTCGTGCTGATCTTCCAGGACGGGAACCTGGAGGGCCCGCTGAGCTACACGAGCCAGGGGGCGCTGGAGCAGACGATGCCGATCCTGATGTTCGCGGTCGCGTTCGGCCTGTCGACGGACTACGCCGTGTTCCTGCTGTCGCGGATCAAAGAAGCCCGCGACAACGGGGCATCGGACTCGGAGTCGGTGGCGCTCGGTCTGGAGCGAACCGGCCGGATCGTGACGGCTGCGGCCCTCCTGTTCTCGGTCGCGATCGGCGCCTTCGCGACCTCGCAGATCGTCTTCCTCAAGGAGAACGGGA
>VAYL01000206.1 GCA_005884305.1 Actinomycetota bacterium | reverse complement strand
GCAGTCCACCCACACGGTCGAGCAGGTGGACGCCGCGAGCGCGGCCCAAGGCCCGGACCGCCCGGACCAGGTGAGCGTGGGCCCAGTCTGGGAGACGCCGACGAAGGAGGGCCGCCCGGCGGCCGGAGTCGAGCTGGTGGAGTACGCCGCGCGCGCCGCGACGCTTCCGTGGTTCGCGATCGGCGGGATCGACACGGGCAACGTCGGGGAGGTCGCCGCCGCCGGAGCGACACGGGTCGTGGTCGTCCGCTCGATCCGCGACGCGGCCGACCCAGAGTCCGTCGCGCGGGCGCTCCACGACGCCCTTGCCGCCGAGGCCGGCGTGCGCTGATGGCGCGGCGCGAGCGACAGCGTGCCGAGCGGATGAAGCGCAAGGCGCGCGCGGCCGAGCGGCGTGAGCACATGGCGGCACGCACCGAGGAGCGAAACCGGGAGGCGAGGAAGAAGCTCGAACCGCTGCAGGAGGGCGAGCGTCCGGTGATCGTGACGATTGGCGCCGTGATCTCGGCCATCATCGCCATCGTCTTCTGGGTCTCGTCGGTCCTCGCCGCGACCGGCCACGTCACGGTCAGCGGCGCCAAGCCGAGCCCCATCGCCACCGGGGCGGTCGGACTGCTCCTGACCGCCATGGCCTGGGGCATGTGGCGCGCGCGCTACTGGGCGGTGCTGGGCTTTCAGGCGTTTCTCGCCCTTGCGCTGCTCTCCGCGGCGCTCGGGCTCATTCAGGTCACCACGGTGCTCGAGGCCGTGGGCACCACGCTGGTGATCGTCATCGCCGGCGGCCTCTTCTATTTCATGATCAAGGCGATGGCCCGGATCCAGATGCCCGAGCGGACACCTCGTGAATAGTCTGGGGGCATGAAGCGAGTCAACATCTTCCGGGCCGAGCTCGAGCACGACGAGGACGACCCCGAGGGCTACAGCTCCGGCTACGTGAGGATCGCCCCGGCGATCGACGGCAAGACGATGGCCGGGACGCTGTACGAGCTCGCGCCGGGCAACAGCAACTGCCCGTACCACTACGAGTCCGACGAGGAATGGCTGCTGGTACTCGAGGGAACGCTGACCGTGCGCCACCCGGACGGCGAGGAGGAGCTCGGCGCCGGCGACCTCGTCTGCTTTCCCGCCGGACCGGACGGAGCGCACAAGCTCACCAATCGCGGTTCGGACAACGTGAAGATGCTCATTGTCTCGACCGCCAATCTGCCCGCCGTCGCCGTCTATCCGGACAGCGACAAGATCGGTGTCTTCACCGAGGGCAGGCGCGACAACGTGATGGTCAGGCGCGCGAGCGACGTGGACTACTGGGACGGCGAGACCTAACGCGTGAGCGACGTCCGCATCGTTGAGGCCGGGGCGGATCGGATCGACGACGTCCAGCCGCTCTGGCGGGCGCTCTACGACCACCATCGAGGAATCGCTGAGGGCGTAGCGGACGTGCGCCCGTTCGAGGACACCTGGCGACAGCGGCGCGGCCAGTACAAGGGTTGGCTCGAGGGCGATGGCGAGGCGGTGCTCCTCCTCGCCGAGCGCGGTGACCGAGCGGTCGGCTACGCGATGGTCACCGCCGGGCCGGGGGCCGCGACCTGGGATCTCGGTGATGTGGTCGCCGAGATCGAGACGCTGTCGGTCCTTCGCGAGGAGCGGGGAAGCGGAGTCGGCGCGACCTTGATGCAGGCGAGCAGGGACTGGGCCCTCGAGCGCGGCGCCACCTCGATCGCCGTCGGCCTCGCGCACACGAACGCCGGCGCCCGGCGGTTCTACGAGCGTGAGGGGTTTGCGCCCTTCTATCTGGAGATGGTGCTCGACCTGAGATGACATCGCGCCAGCCGGTCGCCGTCCTTTAGAGTCGCGCCCGATGGCTGATTCCTACGACGTGATCGTTATCGGCGGCGGGCCGGGCGGTTACGTGGCGGCGATCAGGGCCGCACAGCTGGGAAAGAAGACGGCCGTCGTCGAGCGCGACAAGCCGGGCGGGCGGTGCCTGAACTACGCCTGCATCCCGGCGAAGACGATCCTGCACAGCGCGGAGGTCTACGACCATGCGGCCAATGGCGCCGGCCTCGGCGTGGTCGCGAACGACGTCAAAGTCGACTGGAAGGCGCTGGGCGAGCGCCGAGCCGACGTCTCGAGCGCGCTCTCGAGCGGCGTCAAGATGCTCTGGGACAAGAACAAGGTCACGACGATCGAGGGCGAGGGCTCCCTGACCGAGACGGGGGACGTCGCCGTGGGAGACGCTACGTACGAGGCCGGCACGGTCGTCCTCGCGACGGGCTCGATCGCCCTCGCAATTCCCGGAGTGGAGTTCTCGGATCGCGTCGTCGACACGTGGGGCGCCTGGTCCCTGCCCGAGCAGCCGAAGCGGCTGGCAGTGGTGGGAGCGGGCGCATCGGGCGCGGAGATCGCCTCGGCTTACGCCCGCTTCGGCACCGAGGTCACGCTGATCGAGATGCTCGACCAGATCCTCCCGGCCGAGGACAAGGACATGGCCAGGGTCGTCGAGCGAACCTTCAAGAAGCAGGGCATCACGATCTCCACCGGCACGCCCGTTGAATTGGTCAGCGCCGGGAAGAGCTCGGTGAAGGTCAAATACGGCGACACGGAGACCGAGGTCGACTACCTGTGCATCGCGGGCGGCCGGGCGCCGGACACCGATCCGCTCAACCTGGAGACAGCGGGCGTCGCGACCAGCGACCGCGGCAAGGTCGAGATCAACGAGTACCAGCAGACCTCCAACCCGAAGGTCTACGCGATCGGGGACCTGGTCGGGCGCAAGGCGCTCGCCCACAAGGCATCCGAGGAGGGCGTCGTTGCGGTCGAGCATGCGGCCGGCGTCGAGACCCACCCGGTCGATGAGAACCTCGTCGCGGGCGCCACGTTCTGCGAGCCCCAGGTGGCGAGCGTCGGGATCACCGAGGCGCAGGCCAAGGAGGCCGGCCACGACGTCAAGATCGGCCGCCAGAAGCTGGGCGGCGAGGGGGCGGCGGCCGTCTATGACGACCGCGACGGGCTGGTGAAGCTGGTCGTCGACTCCGAGTTCGGCGAGATCCTCGGCGCCCACGTGGTGGGCAACCGCGCCTGCGACATGATCCCGGAGCTCGTCAACACGATGGCCCTGGAGGGCGGCTACCAGGAGCTCGCCCGCATCGTCCATCCGCATCCGACGATGTCGGAGGCGATTCTGGACGCCGCACGCGCGGTGGACGGCTGGGCCATCCACGCGTAAAGGGCCCCAGCTACTTGCTTGAGCTCTTGCCGGTGCTCGTGGCGTCGACGATCTGCAGCGATGCGTTGTCGCCGCTCACATTGGTGATCTTGATCGTGTAGGTCCCGGTGTTGCCGTTTGTGAGCGTCACGTCGCACTTGAACGTGTCGCCCTCCGTCGCCTCGACGTCGCTCGGGCAATCTACGGACTTCGCATCGAGCTTCTGGCTCGAGAGCTGCTTGTTGACGAGGTTGACCTCGTCGGACTGATCGAGCGTCTTCGTGCCGCACCCGGCGGCCGCGAACGCCACGATCGCGACCAGGGCGACAGCGACTCCCGCCCGTACTGTGAATCCCCGCGACACCGCGCGGCACCCTATCGCGGCTCGCCGCGGCGCCACAGCCCAGGCGCCTATCGTGGTCGTGTGAGCGACGCGCCAAATCCCTACGTCCTCCCTGCCGACCTCCCGGTGCCGGTCGACGACGGCGCGGCCGGTCATCTCGAGGGGATGACGCTTCCGGCCCTTGCGCTGCCCTCGACGTCCGGAGCCGACATCGACCTGGCGGCCGCTTCCGCGGGCACCCTCGTGCTCTACCTGTATCCACGCACGGGCCGGCCTGGTGAGTCCCTGCCGGAGGGGTGGGACGAGATCCCGGGCGCGCGCGGCTGCACCCCGCAATCGTGCGCGTTCAGGGACCACTTCGGCGAGCTCCGCGCGCTCGGCGCCGACGTGCTCGGGTTGAGCGCCCAGTCGCTTCCGGACCAGATGGAGTTCGCGCAGCGGGTCGGGCTCCCGTATCCGATCCTGAGCGACCCGGAGCTCGAGCTGGCCGGCTCCCTGCGGCTCCCGACATTCGAGGTTGCCGGGATGCGCCTGTACCGCCGCCTGACGCTGATCGCCCGAGGCGGGCGCGTCGCCAAGGTCTTCTATCCCGTCTTCCCGCCCGATCGGAACGCGGCGGACGTGGTGGCCTGGATGGAGTCGCCGTGAGCGAGCGGGCGATCTTTTACTACGACCTCGGATCGCCGTATGCGTATCTCGCGGCCGAGCGGGTCAACGGGCTGTTCGCCGAGGCCGGAGTCCAGGCGCCCGAATGGCAGCCGCTGCCCTCGGGCCGGTACGCCTACCGGTTCGCCACTACCCAGCTCAACGTCCACGGCCCGGGCGAATCCGCGACCGAGCTCGCGCGGATCCCGGTCGCGCCCGGAGGTTCCGACCTTTGCTTCGTGTGGGCCGGGACCGCGGAGGAGGCCGCCCGGCATCTCGAAAGTCATGGCATCGAGATCGAGACCGGACCGGTCAAGCGGTTCGGCGCCCGCGGCAACGGCACGAGCGTCTACTTTCGCGATCCCGACGGCTCGCTCCTCGAGTTCATCTCGTACCCGGAGGCGCGGTGAGCGAGAACTCCGATCGAGCTGTCTTCTACTACGACCTCGGCTCCCCCTATGCGTACCTCGCGGCCGAGCGGGTCGCCCGAATGGCAGCCGATCCTGCTCGGGGGGCTGTTCAAGCGTTTCGATCGCTCCTCCTGGGGCCTCGGTCCCGGCCGTGAGAGCGGGATTGCCGAGTGCGAGCGCCGGGGCGCGGATTACGGGCTCCCGCCGTTCCGCTGGCCCGACCCGTGGCCGCCGAACGGGCTCTTCGCGATGCGCGCCGCGACCTATGCGAAGGAGATCGGGCGGACGATCTCGTTCTCGCTTGCCGCGTTCCGGCAGGCGTTCGCGGCGGGACGCGATCTGGGCGAGACCGACAATGTGTTGCTGGCCGCGGCCGCGGCCGAGATCCATCCCCGGGCGCTGCTCGCGGCGGCGCAGCGCGACGCGGTGAAGGCGGCCCTGCGCGAGGCGACGGATCGCGCCGGCGACCTGGGCGTGAAGGGTGTGCCGAGCGTCGTCGTCGACGGCGAGGTGTTCTGGGGGGACGACCGGCTGGAGGAGGCGGTCGCCGCTGCCGCGCAAAGACAGCGGCTATCGTGAGCGGCGGTGGCCAAGAGTGAAGCGGAGGTAGCTCAGGGGCCGACCGTGACGGCGGCCGGCGACGGCAAGGGAACGGCCGCGCACCCGCTTCCCGACGCGGACACCTGCCGCGAGCTGCTCGAGACCATGGCGCTCATTCGCCGCTTCGAGGAGGAGGCGGGCCGCCAATACCAGCAGGCGAAGGCCGGCGGCTTCCTGCACCTGGCGATCGGGGAGGAGGCGACGATCGTCGGCACGACGTCGGTGATGCGGCCCGACGACTACCTGATCGGCACTTACCGCACCCACGGTCACGCGATCGCCCGCGGCACCGACCCGAAGAACGTGATGGCCGAGCTCTTCGGCCGCGAGGACGGCTGCTCGCGCGGCCGCGGCGGGTCGATGCACATCTTCGACCCCGAGCGCCGCTTCATGGGCGGCTATGGCATCGTCGGCGGCAACCTCCCGATCGCGGCGGGCCTGGGACTC
>VAYL01000205.1:3606-8594 GCA_005884305.1 Actinomycetota bacterium | reverse complement strand
CAGCACGCTCAAGGCGCGAGATACTGGCGGGGTGCCGGCAGGACATGCCACTCGAGAGGAGCTCGTCGCGGGCCTGGTCCGCGTTGGCGAGCTCGAGCTGACCGGTGAAGACGAAGGAAAAGTCGACTCCTATTTCGCTCCCGACTTCGTCTTCCACGGCCCGGACGGCGCCGAGATGGACTACCAAGGCCTCAAGGCCTACTTCGCATCAATGCGAGCGGCGTTCGATGACCTGACCATCACCCGGGGCATCATCGTGGTCGAGGGCGACCACGTCGCCTGCCAGACGACGATGGCAGGAACCTTCATGCGTGAATTCACGCGCTCACCGGTCGGCCCCATTCCCCCGAACGGCAGCCGGGTCGTGTTCGAGCTCATCAACATCTTCCGATACGACGACCGGGGACGACTTGCGGAGGAATGGGTGCAGACGGACAATCGAAGCCGGCTGCGTCAGCTGGGTGTTCGCGAGCGCTGAACGCCAACGCGACCGAAGCTGCGCTCCACTCAATCCGGCACTTCTGGCCCGCGCGATATGGGGCAGTGCGCCGGCTTGCCGTTGCTTTATTCATTTGGCGCCATTCCGCTGGGCGGCGTCGGCTAGATCAGCGTCCGAGCGGGGAGTAGCCTGGCCACCGTGACCTCGGTAGCGAACGAGACCGTCCCGCTGGCGGGGCGCCCGGTGCGGCGCATCGGGTTCGGGGCGATGCAGCTCCCGGGTCCCGGCGTGTTTGGGCCGCCGCCCGATCGCGAGGCTGCGCTCGCCGTTCTGCGGCGAGCTGTCGAGCTCGGCGTCGACCACATCGACACGGCGCAGTACTACGGCCCCGATGTGGCGAACGAGCTGATCCACGAAGCACTCCATCCGTATCCCCCGGATCTCGTGATCGTCAGCAAGATTGGAGGGAAGCGCGATCCGCAGGGCGGCTGGCACCCCGCGCTGAGCCCGGCTGAACTGCGAGCCGGCGTTGAGGACAACCTGCGCTCGCTCGAGGTCGATCGCGTCGAAGTCGTCAATTTGCGGCTCTTCGATGCGACCGGCTCCGATGCCTTCGACGAGCAACTCGACGAGATGATCACCATGCGCGACGAGGGACTGATCGGCGGCATCGGCCTCAGCAACGTCTCGCTCGAGGCTTTCGAGCACGCGGCAGCCCGCACGGAGATCGCATGCGTTCAGAACGCTCTCAACCTGGTTGACCGGGCCGCACTCCCGCTGCTGGAGCGCTGCCGCGCGGCCGGCGTTCCGTTCGTTCCCTTCTTCCCACTGGGCTCCGCGTTCGACTCCCGCAAACCGGTCCTCGAGCACCACGCCGTCCGCGCCGCCGCGGAACGCCTCGACGCACTGCCGTCACAGGTCGCAATCGCCTGGCTCCTGGCGCTCGCGCCGAACACGTTGCTGATCCCGGGCACCTCGTCGCTCCAGCACCTCGAGGAGAACCTGGGCGCGGCCAACCTCGTCCTGGACGACGAGGCACTGGCCAGCCTGAACGATGCGTCGTAACGGCTGGCCGGACGGCGTCTCAGGCTGGACGGTGACAGACCGCCTCGATGTTGTTGCCGTCCGGATCGAGCACGTAGGCACCGTAGTAGTGCTCGTGGTAGATCGGGCGCGGACCGGGCGCCCCATTATCGATCCCGCCGGCGGCTAGTCCGGCCTCGTGAAAGGCGTCGACGACCTCCCGCGACTCGCAGGCGAAGGCGACATGAACCTGGGTGACCGGCGGGCGCGTGTCCTCGAGCCAGAAGAAGGGTTTGCCGGCGCGTCCGAATCCGGCCGCGCGACCGAACGGCTCCTTGATCAGCTCAATATCCAGCGGTGCGAGCGCTTCGGAGTAGAACGCCTTGCTGCGGGCATAGTCCGAGACTCCGAAGCCAACGTGATCCAACATCAGGTCGCTCCTCTCCTGTCAGACACCTCGGATCGTCGATCACCCGTGTCGTCCTCGACGGCGAAGAGGCGCCATTCGCCGGGGATTCCCTTCAGCGCATGCGTGCCATGATCGGCGAATGCGATGCCGGAGCCGGCTACGAGGTCGCGCACCGTGCTGGAGACCACGACCTCGCCAGCCTGCGCGTGCGCCGCAACCCGCGCGCCGGTGTGCACGGCAATCCCGGCGATCTTCCCGCCAGCCACCTCACACTCTCCTGTATGCAGGCCTGCGCGAACCCCGAGTCCCAGCTTCCCCAGCTCGCGGACGACCCGGGACGCGCACCAGATCGCGCGGGCTGGACCGTCAAAGGCGGCAAGGAAACCATCTCCCGCAGTGTCGATCTCGCGGCCGCGGTACCGGGCGAGCTCGCGGCGAACGACCTCATGGTGGCGCTTGAGCACCTCGAGCCAAGCCCGGTCGCCGAGTTCGGCAGCACGATTCGTGGAGTCGACGATGTCGGTGAAGAGGACGGTCGCGAGGAGGCGATCGGGAGGAGGCTCCTCCCATCCTCCCGTGTCCCAGACCTCGTTCAGAAACCGCCGTGTCTCGGTCATGATGCGATCGGCGTCCGCACCGCCCAGCGCGAGGTGTCCGACCCCCGGGAGCTCGACGAGCCGAGCTCCCGGGATCTGGCCTGCGAGGTAGCGGGCCGCCTCAAGCGGCACCAGGCCATCCTCTATGCCGTGGAGGACGAGCGTGGGGACGCGAACCAGGGGAAGGACGTGACGGATGTCGATGTCCTTGTTCATCCGCAGCAGCGCCTCGAGCATCCCCGGGCTTGCCCCGAACCGGAGCAGGTCGAGGAACCGAGCGGCCTCCTCTTGGCTGAAGGAGCCGAGCGCCTGCTCGGCTGCGAGTGCCTCCTCACGAGGCCCGTAGATGCGGAGCTCCTGCTCGATCCTCCGCTCATACGCCTGGTCGGTCACCCCCCAGGGGTAGTCGGGTGCCCATGACGTGCGGGCGAAGGCGCTGCGAAGGACGATGGCCGCCGTTCGCTCAGGGTACGTCGCCGCGAACAGGGTCGCCATCGAAGCGCCCTCCGACAGGCCGAAGAGCGCGGCCCGGCGCGATCCGACGGCGTCCATCACCGTGCGGACATCGTCCATGCGTGTCTCGAGCGTCGGCGCGCCGTTTACGGGATCCGACATGCCCGTACCGCGCTTGTCGAACCGGATAAGCCGGGAGAAGCCGGCGAGCTCCTCCAGAAACGGGACGAAGCTCGGGAGCTTCCACTGCATCTCGAGATGTGTGACATATCCAGGGACGAAGACGAGGTCGAACGGACCCTCCCCCGTGACCTGGTACGCAATATGGACGTCTCCACTTTGCGCGTAGCGGGTCTCGACGTCCACGCGATCATTCTCGCCGATCGGCGATCGTTGGACGCGATCCGCAGATCGCGCACACGCGCCCCGCGCGAGATACTTAACCAGGCGATGTCGCAGGAGCACGTGGACTGGGTGCAGCGGGCGCTCGATCACTTCGGTCGGACCGGTGAGCCCTACCTGGAGGGAATTGACCCGGCCATCGAGGTCTACGACCACGACATTCCCGATGCCAGCAATCCGTATCGAGGGTCCGATGGGATCGGGAGATGGCTGGCTGACTTCGGCGAGAGCTGGGAGCGCTACGGGCTGCGGGTGGAGCAGATCCTCGATGGCGGGGACAAGGTCGTTGCGCTCGTTCGTATCAGTGCCGTAGGAGCCGGCAGCGGCGTCGCAGTTGAACGTGGTGATGGGATCGTCTGCACGTTCCGGAATGGACTCGTGGTGCGAATCGACTGGTTCAACGACCAGCAGTTGGCGCTCGACGCCGGCGGTCTTCGTGATTAGGCGCCGGCGCCTCAGTGCAACGGCATGAACGGGAGGATGAACGCGTCCGAGAGCAGGTAGTACCAGACGTAGAAGCCGATCATCCCGAGCGTCCCCGAGAAGATGACGACGCGTCTCAGCACCCCCTCGCGCGGCGCCCGTCCCGCTCGATGTCGCAGCGCGATCCAGGCCTCGTCGACCCGGAGGAGGGCACGCAGCGCAAGCCAGATCGTGCAGGCGAAGCCGATGAGCACCACGACCCCCTCCACGAGGGCGAGCCCGCCATGCCCGGCGTCTGCCCCCGCGAGCAGCGCATCAATCGCGGCTAACTCATCTGCTCGCTCGAGCGGCTCGGCCATCGGCTCGCGCACCGTCATACTGGTCATCCGATTGTGATGCCGAAGGGAAGCCGTCTAGGCGCTATGTAGTCGGCGCCCGACCTCGGATAGACGGTCGGCGCCCCGCGCAAAGTCTGTCGCGGGCCTGACTGGCCCGAGGCCGAGTCACCCTGGCCCGTGCAGGAGCTCGCGTGCGGATTGCTCGTCCTCCGGATTAACCAAGATTTCGTGGGCTCCCGCCGTCGACAGTCCGTCGCCGGCCCCAGCGCCACGGTTGGTCAGTTTCGGCAGGCATTCGATACCGGCACTGCGCAACCGGGAGCAGAGCAGCTCAGCTTCAGGCTCGGTCCCCACAACCTCGACAACGACCAGCTCGCGCATCAGCGCAGCGTCCTGAAGGCCGCTCGGAGCTCTTCCCGAGAAGATCTGCGGCTGCTCCCAGGCGGCGAAGTGACCGCCTTCGTCCACCTCGTTGAAGTGGATGAGCTTCGGATACGCCTTCTCAGCCCAGCTCCGCGGAGCCGGATAGAGCTCGTCCGGAAACACGGTCACCCCGACCGGGATCTCGACGCCCTTCACGTCGAAGAAGGCCAGCTTGCTCTCCCAGTAGAGGCGTCCGGAGGAGACCCCCGTGTTCGTCAGCCAGTAGTGGGTGATGTTGTCGAGGACGTCGTCTCGCGAGATGCCGCCCGCGTGGCCGTCGAACGCACGCGCGATGAGCTCGTAGCTGCGCACGTCGTGATCGAGCATCCAGGCCGCCAGGCCGACCGGTGAGTCCGCGATGCCGTAGAGCGTCTGCGGCCGGTTCGCCATCTCGCTCGCGTAACCGACGCCGGTCTTGAAGAAGTGGTCGAGGATCTCATACGCCTTCTTCTCGTCCGCCGAAAGACCGTCTGGCTCAGGGC
>VAYL01000205.1:0-3523 GCA_005884305.1 Actinomycetota bacterium | reverse complement strand
ACGACAAACGCACCCCAGTCGCCGCCTTGGGCGACGTACCCGGTGTAGCCGAGGCGCTTCATCAGTTCTGCCCAGGCTCGGCCCATGCGCTCGGGGCCCCAGCCGGTGCTCGTCGGCTTGCCCGAGAACCCGTAGCCCGGCATCGACGGAATCACCAGGTGGAAGGCATCGGCCACGCTCGCGCCATGTGCCGTGGGATCGGTGAGCGGATCGATGATCTTCAGCTGTTCGACGGTCGAGCCGGGCCACCCGTGCGTGACGATGAGCGGCAGCGCATCCTCGTGATCGGAACGCACATGGATGAAGTGAATGTCCACGCCGTCGATCTCGGTGACGAAGTGCGGTAGGGCCTTGAACCTCTCCTCGAACTTGCGCCAGTCGTAGTCTGTTGCCCAGTACTGCGCGAGGGCCTGAATCGTCGCGAGCTGCACGCCCTGGGAGGCATCCGTCTCCCGGTCAGGCCACCTCGTCGCGTTGATGCGGCTACGCAGTTCGGCGAGCTCCTCCTCCGAGACGTCGATGTTGAAGGGACGGACCTCGCTGGCGGTTTCGACGGCGCTACTCATGCAACCTCCGTGTCTCGTGGGGCGGATTCTGGTTCGGCGACCTCGTACGACCCTACTCCCTCCTGTCGCGGCCCAACCAGCGGCGACGTCAGGCCGATGCCAGCTGCTCGCATGCAAACCGGCGCTCCAACGATGGGCCGACGCCCGGGCGCGAGACGGGAAAGCCGGAGTAGCCCGTCGGCTTGCCGTTGCATTATTTGTTTGGCGCGATTCCGCTCGCGGGGAGCGGCTAAATCGCGCCCTCGCAGTGGCCCGGTGTGCCGACGCGCTTCCGCTCGCTGCGGTCGGGGGATCAGGATCCCTTCGTGTACCAAGTGTCGCCGCAGCAGTAGAGCGACGAGCCGTCGGCCTCGCCCCAGATCACATGAGCGATCCCCGTCGAGCTCACGGCCATGCCGAAGTAGTCACCGTCCGGGAACGCGTATCCGGCCGGGCTCTTGTACGGCGCTCCGGACCCCAGGTTCGACAGTCGAACGGGCGATCCCCAGGTGGTGCCTCCGTCCGTGCTGCGCGCGTACCACGTGTTGAACCGACCCGTGCGATCGTCCTGCCATGCCAGACGGATATCGCCCGACGTCGGGCCGCCGTCGATCTGCGGGAAGCTGGAGTCCGCGTGGGCGTTCACCAGCCTGCGAGCGCTCCAGTTCACCCCGTCGTTCGAGGTCCGGACGTAGAGGGACTTCGGCCCGTTCGCCTGCGAGGAAAAGGTGTAGGCGAAGGCCATGTGTCCGGTGGCGTCGATGGCGATCGCGCCGGTCGCCGCGTAGTAATCCGGGTAGCACCCGGACACGGGGCAGGGCGGCGGCGCCGCGGACACTCCGAAGGAAGTGAGGGTCGGGTTGGCACACGGCCTCGTGGGTGAGGGCGAGCAGCGCAGCAGCGCCACCTTCGCCGACCCGTCGAAGTCGTGCCCGTGCCCCGAGAGGCTGGCCTCGCCGTCGAGTGCGAAGTACACGTCGCCGTTCGGAGCGATCGCACCACTGTTGGCGTACCACCACAACTGATCGTCGTTCACCTTCTGCGGCGGGAGGAACGACCGGCCGAAGTTGTGCGACGCCACGACCATGTTGTCGAACTTGTGGTTGAACGCGACGTACACGTTCCGGCCCGAGGGGGAGATCACCAGGATCGGCTTGTCCATGTACTTGAGCCCGCCGTTCATGGTGGCCGGCGGGCTCCAGGTGGCGCCGCCGTCGTGGGACGTGAACAGCTGCACGCCCGGGTCGTATTGGTCCATGAAGACGACGTAGATCGTCCCGCAGCCGCAGGCCGGATTGGTGTCATTCGCCACCCGGATCTGTGGGTCGAACTGCCACCCGATGGTCTTGCAGGCGGTCGCGCAGACGAAGGTCTCCGGGCTGAACGTCGCGCCCCCGTCGGTGGAACGCCGGAACAGGACGCTGGTGCCGGGGCAGTTGCTGCAGGCCTGGGCGTTGATGCCGGTGATCAGCTGATAGACGCGGTTCGGGTGATTCGGGTCGACGGCAACCGTCGGCTCCCAGTTGCTCTGGTGCTTGGGGTTGATCCCGTACCCGGCGGGGCGTTCGTTGTCGAAGCCGGTGGCTCCGGAGGCCGGCACGGCGGCCGTGGTCGCGATGACGACCGCCGCGAGGAATGCGAGGGCTGAGACTCGTGGCTTCATTGACCTCCTTCGCTCCATTCTCCCGCGGTTTTTGCCCGTCCGGGGTTGATATCGGAAGCGGCTCTCCGAGTCAATTGTCCGATGCGGAATACCTTCTCGGGGAGAATGAACCCGTGACCACGTCGCTGGCCGCCGCTTGGCGGCGCATGCACCGCTTCGGCGACCGGCACAGGGCGTCGATCACCATCGTTGGGGCCATCGCTGCGGCGGCGGTCTTGGTGGCGATCCTCTGGGGTAAGCGCGACGAATTCTCGACCGCCCTGTCGAGCGCCTCGATCACGGTTCTCCTTGGAGCGGCCGCGCTACAGCTAGTGGCGCTCCTCGCACGCAGCGAAGCGTGGCACATATGCATCGAAGCGGCGGGAGGGACGGTCGCGCGCCGGGTCCTCTATCGCGCGTCGAGCATGGGTTACGTGGGAAGCTTGCTCAACGCGCAAGTGGGAACGGCGGCGCGTATCGCAGCCCTTCGGCGCTCATCCCCGGACGAGAGCCCGGGGGTCTCGACCCTCATCGCCGCCGAGTTCCCGATCCTCGCGGTTGAGGCGACGCTCGCCGCGCTGACGTCGTTCACGCTCGTGGTCCCGCTGGGGCTGCCGTGGTGGTTGCCGATCGTCTGCCTCGCTGTCATCCTCGGGCTGAGCGCCGGGCTGCGCCATCTGGCACTGCGGGAGGGACGTCTGCTTTGGAGCGGACTCGCGGTGCTTCGCAACCTGCGGGGCGGCGGCCGCCTCGTGGCGTTCGTGTTGGTCGCCGTCTTCGCCCAGGTGTCCCGCAACTGGCTGCTCCTGCGTGGCGTTGGGGTTGACGCCTCGCTTCTCGATGCGATCGCCGTTCTCATCGCAATGGTCGCCTTGACCCAGCTCCCGATCGGTCCGAGCACGGGAGCGGCGGCTGCGGTGCTCATCCTCGGCCACGATGGCGTGGCGGCGGTGGCCGCGGCGGGCGTGCTTTCGACGGTGACCGGCATCGTCGGCGGGTTGAGCTTCGCGGCCTGGGCGGGCGCGGATCGTCTCTGGTCGCACAGGAGGGCGCAAGCGGCGCTGCGGGGCCGGCGGGACCAACTGCCCGAGAAGGAGTAAAGGGCGAGTTCGGCAATGCACGCGTCGACACATATGGCTCGATTAGTTCGCGACGAGCGCGCGCCGCGCGGGGAACTGGACCTGCGGCTATCCCAGCCGCGTACTGGGAGCGATGAGAGTTTTGATCGCCGCGGCCGCACTCAGCGCCCTGCTCTTCGGCTGCGGCTCCGGATCGGTGACTCCGCCGACGCATTCCACAACTCAGGCCCGCACGACCAAGCCGGCCACACTGGCCA
>VAYL01000204.1:1828-6340 GCA_005884305.1 Actinomycetota bacterium | reverse complement strand
GATCAGCGCCGCCAGGGAATCCTCTGGCCGCAGCTCGGCCAGGCCGACGGTCACGGAGGCGTCGGGATCGCCGTCGGAGAAGGCATCCTGAATGTCGCCGAAGACTTGCCGCGCCTGGTGGACGGTTGCGTCGCTGACGGCACAGACGAACTCGTCGCCACCCACCCGAACCACCGGATCGTAGGAGCGAAGGCGTGAGCGGAACGCCTTGGCGAGGCCCTTCAGCAACCGATCTCCCGTCGCGTGGCCGTTCTCGTCGTTGACTTGCTTGAGGCCATCGACGTCACAGTAGGCAAGGACCAGGCGTCCGCTCCCACGCCTGCTGCGGTCGATCTCGCGCTGGAGCACGGCGGTGCCGAGGCCGAGACGGTAGAACCCCGTGAGGTCATCGAGCTGCGCCGCCTCGAGCTCGGCGATCGCGCGCTCGCGGTCGAGCGCCGCCTGCTTTCGGTCGGCGCCCGCGCGGCGACGGTCCTCCGCCGCGCGCGCCCGGTCGGCGGCGGCATCGGCCCTGACCCGGGCGCCGCGGCCCCCGCTCTTGCCCGTGGCGCGCTCGTGGGCCTCGGCGGCCTGGTCGCGCAGATCCGCCGCGCGGTCGCGGGCCAGCGCCTGGATATCGCGCAGGTCGGCCTCTCGATCGCGGCGGGCGGCGTTCTCGGCGCGCTCGAACATCCTCACCGCGCGGCGCTCGCCGGTCCGCTCGCGCTCGGCCGTGGCCTCCCGGCGCTGTGCGCGCGCGGCGGCATAGCCCGCCGCGGACTCGCCGTCGCCCGCGACGCGGGAGGAGCGTTCGCGATCGGCAACGGCCTGGTCGCGATCGGAGGCCGCCTGATCGGCGGCGGCCGCGGCCTGGTCTTCCTCCGACAGCGCCTGGTCGGTATCGGCCAACGTCTGGTCGGTATCGGAAAGCGTCTGGTCGCTGTCGGAGGCGGTCTGATCCGAGGCGGAGAGACCCTGGTCGCGAGCACGGACGCCTGCCGACTGCCGATCGGCTTCGGTTCCGTTTGTGGAGCCGCCCACGGGCGGCTCGGGATCGGTAGGCATGAAACCCCCCTCCCCAGGACCCCGCCGCGGGCGCGCGTCGGAGCTCCTGTTGAGGATGAGGCATCAATCGTAGCGGCAGACCCGGCTTGCACTCGAAAGGAGAGGAACGCGAGCACGAATCGGCCGCGGCGAGGCTGATCGCCGGCGAGTCGGTGTTCTACGGCGCCGGCAGCGACATCGTCCCGGTGTACTTCGCGAGGCAGGCACTGTCCGGGCTCAGGACGAAGTCGCCGCTGCTTGGATCCGCGAACTGTGGTTCTGCGATGAGGTTTCCCGAGCTGCTGAAGAAGGAGGGGTTGAGATTGATGCCGCCGTTGCTGCTGTCGGCCGAGTTCGACGCGTGCACGCAGTTGTCGCGCAATACGTTTGAGCCGTCCGGCGTCGCGCCCTGTGAGTTCGAATACACGTTCCAGTTCACGGAGTCAGCGATTACGTTTCCCGCGACCACGTTGTTCTTCGAGCACGAAGTGGTGTCACAGGAGAAGTTCTGACCGGCGCCGTTGCCGTAGATCACGTTGCCTGTGATCGTGCTCCCCTGAGCATCCGGGTAGAGCTGGACGCCGCGGTCGGCGTTGTCGTAGATCCAGTTGTCGCGGACAACGGCGCCGCGTGACTCAGACAGGTAGATCCCATGCCGATGATTCGTCGCCGGGAGCACACCGCATTCGTGGATTCGGTTTCGCTCGATGAGGAGATTCTGCGGTGGCGGATCGCTGTGAAAGGAACCGACCATGACGCAGTTCGAAGTGTGCTCATCGGTTATCTCGTTGTCGCGGAGAACGAAGTCGTCGGCGTAGACCTTTGGCGACCCGCCCTTGGAGTTGATGCCGTCGAGCGTCATGCCCTCGATCGTCGATCCCGCCCCTGCCGGTAGAACCTTGATCGGCCCCTTGAGCGTGGCCGATTCGGCGCCGTACGGCGCGAGCGTCACGTTGGCCGATCGGATTCTCATGAGCGAGAACTGGTAAGTGCCCTCTCGAAAGCAGCCGGTCTGGCCGGTGGACAGCGAGTCGACCAGCTTCTGGGGCGTTGCGTAAGGATGCGCGAACGACCCGTCCCCGGAGCCGTCGGAGCCCGAGGTCGACGCGAACTTGGCGCAGGTCGCGTCGGCGCTGGCACTAGAGGCCGATACGCCCAAAACGAACGCAACGGCCGCGGCGAACAGGAGACGGGTGGTGAGCTTCAGCGCCATCACCCTGCTGATCGACTGCCACCGGGCTCCTGCTCAGGCGGAGCCGTCGCGGCTGGACGGACGTTCTCGAACATACGTCCAGAGATGCCGCGTCGAGCGGGACCCGCGCGACAAACAGCGGCGCCGCAGGCCCATTGCTACCCCCCCGGGGTAATGGACGCCGTCACGTTCAGAGAGCTCGTCGGCAGTCGGGCCGCGCGGCTCAGCGTTCTATCGCTGACATTGACGGCGGGACGCGGTTGGTGAGAGGTTGGCAGGAATGCTTTCGCGAAACGGAGCCTTTGTGTGATGAGGAGCAATGGCATTCTCAGGAATTTGGTGGGGCTTGGATCTGTAGTCACCTCCTTGCTGATCGTCGGCCCGCCAGTCGCGAGCGCGCTCGTGACGTTCCCTCCGGACCTCCAGACCGAGCCGTTCACCGGGATCAGGCTCTGCCAGGAGCGACTCGACGGCGACGCCAGCAAAAGCTACGCCTGTACGGGCACCGGCCGCACGGTGATCCGATTCTCCACCCGCGTCGGAGATCACGGGGCCGGGCCGCTCGAGCTCGTGCCCGACCCGTCGGTCCGGCTCTCGGGCTGTCCGTCGGACGTTCCCGCCGACGAGGAGGTCATGGTGGACGAGCGCATCTACAGGGACAAGAACGGCGACGGCGTCTTCGAGCGCGGCACGGACACCGGCCACACCGACCACGTCGCCGGCTGCAAGTACTACCACGCAGCGCACCACCACTACCACTTCGACGACTACGCGTCGTACTCGCTCTACGCCGAGGCGACGGGCCAGTTGGTGTCGGGCGGCACGAAGACGAGCTTCTGCCTGACCGACAGCGGCAACTTCGACATCTCGCTGCCCGGCGCGCCCCAGCAGCCGTACTACTCGAGCTCGACGTGCGGGTCGCTCACGGGAATCGACGGCACGTCGGTCGGCTGGTTCGACACCTACGGGCCGACTCTCCCCGGACAGGAGCTGGATGTCACCGCGCTTCCGTCGGGCGACTACTGCCTCGTCACGATCGCCGACCCGGACAACAGGCTGATCGAGTCCAACGACGGCAACAACACGCGGAAGGTCCGGATCCACCTCGACCCCTCGCAGGCCCCGGTGAACTCCTACATCAGCGTGCAGAAGCTCAAGGCGCCCTGCACGGCTGGTCCCTGACTCGCTCACGAGGCACCGTCACACTCGCCACGACGGCGGCGTCCCTACCGCTACCGAACCACCCAGATCGGCTTGGAGGGGGCTCGGCCAGGGGCGGCGACGCGTATCGCCACGCCTCTTCGTCCCTTAGCGATTTGCGGCCGCACCCTCATTGCAAACGCGCTCGAACGGGTCGTCATCCGCCGGGCGACGGTCCAGCCCCCGCGCCGCTTGACCTCGAGGCGGGCCCGCTTCACGGGGCCCGTGACGGGGGCAGGGATCCGCCCGGCGAGGCGCAGCGGCAACCGCCTCCGCGAACGCCTGGAGACCGATCGCAGCGCGATCCGCTTCCCCAGCGAGCGGCACGGACTGTGGGCGGCGAGCCTGAAGTCCCCGGCGGAGCGGTTCGCGTAGCCGGGATCGGCGATCAGGTTTCCCTCCAGCCGGAAGCCCCTCGTCGGCCGCATGATGCCGCCGGCCCCGCCGGCGCGGGCGGCCGCTCCGCCGTAGACGCAGTTGAAGCGAACGAAGTTGCGCTTTCCCACGCGACGCGGGAAATCCGAGTAGACGTTGTAGCGCAGGGTCGAGTTGGTGATCACGTTGGCCCGGATCAGGTTGCCGCTCGACGCCTGTCCGCCGGCGCCGGAGATCGCGATTCCTTGGCCGTTGCCGTCGATCACGTTGTGGACGATCCGCGAGCCGCGCGCGTCGGGGTAGAGCTGGATGCCGCGGTCGGCGTTTGCGTAGATCCGGTTGCCGCGGACGACGGCGCCGCGCGACTGCGCGAGGTAGATCCCATGTTCGTGATTGGTCGCGGGCAGACGGCCGCAGCCGTGGATCCGGTTGCGCTCGATCGCCACGTGCCGCGGCGCCGGGCGCTCGTAGAAGGCCGTGACCAGGACGCAGATCGCTGTGCGCTCGGTCGTGATTCGGTTGCCGTCGAGGAGCGTCCGGCTGGCGTAGATCTTGAGCGATCCGCCCTTCGATCCGACGCCGTCGAGGTTCAGGCCCTCGATCGTTGAGCCCCGGGCGCCGGGAAGGACCTTGATCGGCCCCTTGAGCGTCACCGCCTCCGAGCCGGCGGGCCGAATCGTGATGCCTCGCGTGTCGAGCGTTAGGAGCGAGAACCGGTACCC
>VAYL01000204.1:608-1776 GCA_005884305.1 Actinomycetota bacterium | reverse complement strand
GAAGGGCCGCTTCGCCGTACCGGGCGCGCCATTGGAGCCATGGGGGGCGGCGTAACGATCGCAGGCGTGGTGCGCGGAGCTCGCGGCCGAGCCCGGCAGCTCGAGGCCGGCGAGACCGAGGAGCGCGATCGGGAGCGAGAGCACGACTGCCCCGCGGTTGCGTGTCAGCTTTGGCGGTTGAAGACGGGCCATTGTTCGTCGCGATCGCCCGGCGGCGCCAAACCGTCTCGTGCCCGTACGCCGCCAGTAGCGGTCCACCGTCCTCGATGCTCGAAACCTCGATGCGGGGGCACCGTCCGCTCCGCCGGCTTCGTCTCGCAGCGCGTGCAATGCCGTGCGCGCCACGGGACTTATACAGAACCGGGCGGGCAGCGCTGTCAGCGGTCGAACTCGAGCTGTTGACGGAGCTCGGCGGGAACGCCATCACGGGGGTTTCGGCGGGGCAAGTTGCAGCGCGTTGCAAGCGAAAGGTGATAGCAAGCAGGCTTTTTCGAGTGGGCCGGGGAGGATTCGAACCCCCGTCCAACGGATTATGAGTCCGCTGCTCTGACCAACTGAGCTACCGGCCCCCGCACCCTGAAACGGGCTTGGCTACGCCGGATTCACGATAGCCCGCCGGCTTCCTTCCTGGCTCGAGCGCAGGCGCGGCTATTGCACGACGATCTTGCCGGTCATTCCGAGGGTGCGATGGAAGCGGCAGTAGTACTTGTACGTGCCCGTGCGTTTGAAGGTGCGCGTTCGCTTCGGGTGGGCCCTGTTGAGGCTCTTGTCGTAGGAGCCCTTGACGAAGGTGACGGTGTGGCTGCCGTTGACCCACTTCCAGGTGACCGTCTGGCCCTTCTGGATCGTGATCGTTTTCGGCTTGAAGCTGTAATTGGAGGCGTTGACCGTGGGCCCGGCCTGGGCAACGCCCACGCCGAGGGCGATGGTTACGACGGCGGTGACCGCTCCTACTCTCCGCATCCGACTCCAGCTCACCATCTGACCTCCTCCCGCTAGCTCTCCGTCATCGAGTACCGGCTGCGGCCCGGGAAGGTTCAAGCGTCCGGCGGCTTGTATTAGGTTCTCGCCGGATGCCGACCGAGTACCAGCGCTGGCGCGTTCTCTGGCCGCTCGTACCCGCGATGGCGATGGTGATGATCGACTTCACGATCGTCTCCATCTCGGT
>VAYL01000204.1:0-598 GCA_005884305.1 Actinomycetota bacterium | reverse complement strand
AGTGGACGGTCACCGCCTACGCGTTGTCCACGGCCGCGTTCATCGCGCTCGGTGGCCGGCTCGGCGACATCATCGGGCACAAGCGGATCGTCGCGATCGGGATCGTGCTGTTCGCGGGCGCCTCGACGGCTTGTGGTCTGAGCCGGACACCGGCGTCGCGGAAACCTGGCTGATCGTCTGCCGGGTGCTGCAGGGGATCGGCGGAGCCCTGCTCATCCCGTCGACGACCGTGCTGGTGCTGAACTCGTTCCCGCCCGCCGAGCGCGGCAAGGGGCTGGCCGTGTTCTTCATCGTCGCTGGGCTGTTCACGGCGGTTGGGCCCATCGCCGGCTCCTACCTCACCCAGTACTGGACTTGGCGGGCGATCTTCTGGATCAACGTGCCCGTTGCGCTGATCTCGCTGACCGAGTTCGCGTTCATCGATCTGAAGGACGTCAAGCATCCGGCGCGGATCGACTGGGGCGGGGCCGCCCTGCTCGTGGCGGGGATGGGCTTGACGGTGCTCGGACTTCAGGAGTCCGATGCGTGGGGCTGGGGAAGTGTGGCCACGATCGGGTCGATCGTCCTGGGACTCGTGATCCTCGGCCTGTTCGTCGCC